>CAZFFP010000016.1:0-53274 GCA_964518215.1 uncultured Chitinophagaceae bacterium | reverse complement strand
AAACTCAATAATGACAACGCTTTCAAAGAACTATTTTTTATCTAAACGCAACGCTAATGATTCAAAACCACTCCAACAAAAAATACCACAAGCATAGTGTGAGAAAAGAAAGCGGAATTCCGATGCCCACCAGTAAACTTGCCAATGCAGGGCGCAGTCCGTATTTCGATGCCACAATCGCGCCCGTAATCATGGGTGCCATAGCCGCCTCCATCACGCTCACTTTGGCTTCAAGTCCGGTGGCTTTCAAAATAATGACATACAGCACAAAAAGTATTGCAGGAGCCATCAGTAACTTATAAAATAATCCGGCAAACAAGCCTTTTGGCAAGGCTTCTTTGATGTTGAATTTAATATTCATCCCTACAGAAATCAACGCCAGCGGAATCATGGTGTCTGCTAAAATTTTTAACGCACCTTCAATAGGTTGGGGATACACTATTCCGAACACTCGCATCATAAACGCCAGAATGAATCCCCAAAGCGGTGGAAAGGAAAATATTTTTCTGAAAATAATTTTTGCATCGGGCACACCGCTCGAAAAATATGCAGCCACACCAATGCCTAAAGTGCTCAACACCAAAAAAGAACCGGGCTGGTCCACCATAATGGCTAACTGTAATCCTTCTTCGCCATACAAGGCTTTCATCACCGGATAACCGATGAACGAACTGTTGAACAAGCCGCAGGTGAGTATGAGACAACCCAAAGTAGCATTGTTGAAGCCGAATTGTTTTTGGAGCAGTTTGAAAAATATCGCGGCAGCTATAAAAACTATCCAGGCAGTGGCGACAGGCATCCACAATTTTGAAGTTAATGTTATCTGCGGAATCTGCACTAAGGTAAGCGCAGGCAGCGAAACATAAATGATGAAATTGTTGAGCGATAAATGCGCGTTGGCAGGAAAATCTTTCACTCGCTGAAAAACAATTCCCAACATAATGCACAAACCTATGAGTATGAAATTTTCCAGTGCAAATAATTTTCTGCCCGAAATTATATCAATAAGCTCACAAAGGTTTAAATCAGAATGATTAGGGCGTATGACAAATGGCACATATTCTGCGTAAAATACTCTTCGAAAAGCTCAGAGTGACAATAACTTTATAGATGTCATGGTGAGCTTGTCGAACCATATCAACCTTAATGTGCCATTTGCCATAGTCCCAATGATTATATATGGCTTTGAAATAACCTTATAACTTTATAACCTTATAACAACACACCTGTATCATGAAACATACTTTGCTTAGTTCGCTCGGAATTGAAAACATCAATAGCGGAACCTCCACCGGAAACAACTGGCTCAAAGGTTCCGAAAACATCATCAAAAGCTATTCGCCAGTTGACGGAAAACATATCGCATCGGTGCAGGAAACTTCTGAAAAACAATTTAAATCAACAGTAAAAATTGCACACGAAGCATTTAAAACATGGCGCATGTTCCCTGCGCCCAAACGTGGAGAAATAGTGAGGCAAATAGGGGAGGCGTTGCGCGAAAAGAAAGAAGCATTGGGACAATTGGTTTCTTATGAAATGGGAAAATCGTTGCAGGAAGGTTTGGGCGAAGTGCAGGAAATGATAGACATCTGCGATTTTGCAGTTGGGCTTTCGCGGCAGTTGCATGGGTTTACCATGCACTCCGAAAGAGCGCTGCATCGCATGTATGAACAGTATCATCCACTGGGAGTGGTGGGTATAATTTCGGCATTTAATTTTCCGGTGGCGGTGTGGAGCTGGAATGCAGCCATTGCTTGGGTTTGTGGCGATGTGTGTATTTGGAAACCTTCTGAAAAAGCGCCCTTATGCGGCATTGCGTGTCAGAAAATTGTTGCGGAAGTTTTTCAAAGAAATGAAATTCCCGAAGGAGTTTCTTGTTTAGTGAACGGTGATTACAGAGTGGGGCAGTGGTTATCTGCTCATGAAAATATTCCGTTAATTTCAGCTACCGGCTCTACCCGTATGGGAAAAGCGGTGGCACAAACGGTGGCACAACGCTTAGGCAGAAGTTTGTTGGAATTGGGAGGAAACAACGCGGTGATTATTGCTCCATCGGCAGATTTGAAAATTGTTATTCCGGCTGTTGTTTTTGGTGCGGTAGGCACTGCCGGACAGCGCTGCACTTCTACCCGCAGACTCATAGTGCATCAAAGCATATACAAGCAGGTGCAACAGCAATTAGTAAAAGCATACAAGCAATTGAAAATAGGCAATCCGTTAGATGCTAAAAACCATGTGGGTCCACTCATTGATAAAGACGCGGTGAAGATGTATCAGAAAGCCTTGCAATCGGTGCAGAAAGAAGGTGGAAAACTTTTAGCTCCCGGTGGCGTGTTGAGCGGCAAAGGATTTGAATCGGGCTGTTATGTGAAGCCTGCCATTGTGGAAGCGCAGCCGCATTTCAAAACCGTGCAGCACGAAACCTTCGCACCGATTTTATACCTCATGCAGTATGATACTATTGAAGAAGCCATTGCCATGCAGAATAATGTTCCGCAGGGATTGTCTTCTGCTATCATGACTTTAAATCTGCGCGAAGCAGAAAAATTTCTCTCGCATGAAGGTTCTGATTGTGGCATTGCCAATGTTAACATAGGCACATCGGGCGCTGAAATAGGGGGCGCATTTGGTGGGGAAAAAGAAACTGGTGGCGGCAGAGAAAGCGGCTCAGATGCCTGGAAATTTTACATGCGCAGACAAACCAATACCATCAACTTCGGCACTTCATTGCCCTTAGCGCAGGGAATTAAGTTTGATTTGTAGAGCCTCATAATTTTGTATAGCTCATCATTCGCATAGCCCACGGTTTAAACCGTGGGCTATGCGAATGATGGGAACCTTATAGCTATGATGGTTACTACTACATTTTACACGATTGGCTATATTATTTGGATACTTTTCAAACTACCTTTGCACCACTTTTTTTATGCAATACGATATTACCATTATTGGCGGGGGCATAGTAGGTTTAGCTACAGCATACAAATTGTTGCAGAAAGATGCTTCGCTTAAAATTGCTGTTATTGAAAAAGAAAATCGGGTAGCGGTACACCAAACCGGCAACAATAGTGGAGTGCTGCACAGCGGCATTTATTATAAGCCCGGAAGCCTGAAAGCTAAAAACTGTATTGAAGGCTACAACATGATGGTGAATTTTTGTCGCGACAATCAAGTGGCGTATGATGTATGCGGAAAAATTATTGTTGCTACAGATAAAAGTGAACTTCCTACGCTCCATGGCATTTACGAAAGAGGCATTGCTAACGGCTTGAATAAAATCAGAAAAATTACCGCTGCCGAAGCCAATGAAATTGAACCTCACGTAAATTGTTTAGAAGCCATATTGGTTCCTTATGCGGGCATTGTGAGCTATCGTGATGTTAGTGAAAAACTGGCGGCACTTATTCAATCAAAAGGTGGTGAAATTATTCTGAATAGCCCTGTGAAAAATATTGCTCATCAAAACGGTATTGTAACTGTAGAAACCACACATCAAAGTTTTCAATCGAAGTTTCTGATTAATTGTGCCGGATTGTATTCCGATAAAATTGCTACGTTTACACAACCGGTTTCAGATTTCATGATACTGCCTTTCAGAGGCGAATATTACGAATTGAAACCTGAAAAACAATTTTTGGTCAACCATCTCATTTATCCGGTTCCAAATACCGATTTCCCTTTTCTCGGAGTGCATTTCACCCGAATGATTCATGGAGGCATCGAGGCAGGACCCAATGCGGTGCTGGCTTTCAGAAGAGAAGGATACAAAAACACCGATGTGCATTTAGGCGAACTGACCGAAACCTTGTTGTTTCCCGGCTTTAGAAAGATTACTTCGAAATACTGGAAAACCGGATGGATGGAACTCAGGCGCTCGTTCAGCAAAAAACTGTTTGTGAAAGCCCTGCAAAAATTAATTCCTGAAATCACCGAAAACGATTTGGTTCCGGGCGGCTCCGGTGTGCGCGCCCAAGCTTGCGACCGCAACGGCAATCTCATTGACGATTTTTATTTCATCGAAAGTGCGGGCGAAATTCATGTATGCAATGCGCCTTCTCCTGCTGCTACTTCGGCATTGTCTATCGGGGAGCATGTGGCGAATATGTATTTCAGAAATACAAAATAATCAACCCGATTTTTTCTCCAACACATTTATCGTGTAACCCCATCGCAGAGTGTTTTTCATAAACAGCCACGGAACAAACGGGATTTTGATATTGCCTTTGTCAATAGCGGTTTGAACAATCGAAATTTTTTCTTGCTGTGTGTAGCCGTTTTGCAGAAAAATTCCTTGCGGGTTTTTCGGCATAAAATTAAAATTGGCTCCTAAGCCGCTCAACTTGCTGTGCAATTTCCGGCTGAAAAAATTGAAAAACCTTTTGGTAAGCAAATCGCAAATGAGCGTATGGTTAGGAAATAAAGTTTCAATAGCTTTCAGGTGGGTGGTAATTTGGTTTTCGTTCAAATACATAAATACTCCTTCCATTACAATTACTACTTGCTCTTCGGTTTTAAATTCTTGAAGTCGCTCCTCTACCTTTTCAGCGCCAAAATTTACCGCCATCCTTTGCAATGGGTTGGGGCAATTTGCCTGTGGCAACTTCGATTCCTTATAGGTAATCATTTCCGGCTCGTCCACTTCGAGCCAATTGCCGCCTTGTAGCCGAAAAGCGCGAGTATCTAATCCTGCGCCTATGAGAATAATTTTTTGACGCGAATTTTTTTCCAACTCTTTCGTAAGCAAGGCATCAATAATTTGGTGCCGCTGCACATTACTGATGCGCGCTCCCGGATACTGTCGCGTTTCGTTCAGTATGGCATTACCCTCTTCATTCATGAAAACGTGCGCCAAATGGTCGTTACAAATGGGGCGGGGCAGTTGAGCATCAAGCATTCTGATACCGGCTGTATAGTAGGCAGTCTTGGAAATAGGCTTCAAAGGATGAGGTTTAGTTAAATGTCAAATATTCAACGATTAAGCAATTAATTGTTAAAAGCTATTAAAAATATTATTTTTCGTGAAAGTTTTACATTATCTTTAAAAATTACACGTTACAGTGTGTCGCTTTTGTGCGAAATTTGCAAAGGATTTATCAATGAATATTATTCAAAATACATAAACACTTAATTTTCTTACTCATTTCATGGAAACAGAAACTCAGTCATTACAATCGGCCCTAAAAGAATATTTCGGCTTCGAAAAATTTAAAGGGCAGCAGGAAGCCATCATCAACAGCACTTTAGACGGAAAGGACACTTTGGTAATCATGCCCACCGGAGGCGGCAAGTCGTTGTGTTACCAATTGCCGGCTATCATCAGCGAAGGAACCGCCATTGTGGTGTCGCCCCTCATTGCGCTCATGAAAAATCAGGTGGATTTAATTCGCTCCTACAGCAGCATTGATAATATCGCTCACTTTCTCAATTCTTCTTTAAACAAAACCGAAATAAAGGAAGTGAAGAAAGATATTCTTTCTGGCGATACGAAGTTGTTGTATGTGGCTCCCGAAACGCTCACCAAAGAAGAGAATATTCAGTTTTTGAAAGACGTAAAAATTTCTTTCATTGCTGTTGACGAGGCTCATTGCATTTCAGAATGGGGACACGATTTTCGCCCCGAATACAGGCGCATCCGCACTATGATGCAATCTATAGGGCAGGATGTTCCGGTAGTGGCGCTCACTGCCACGGCCACTCCAAAGGTGCGTGCCGATATTTTAAAAAATCTTACACTGAAAGACCCTCAGATTTTCCTTTCTTCTTTCAACCGCGAAAATCTTTATTACGAAATAAAGCCCAAGGGCAAGAAAGAAGTCGTAGAGCGCCAAATTATTCAGTATGTCAAGAACAACGAAGGCAAGTCGGGAATCATTTATGTGCTGAGCCGAAAATCTACCGAAGAAATTGCACAGTTGCTGAATGTGAACGGCATTAAAGCCGCCCCTTATCATGCCGGACTCGACCAGGATGTGCGCGCCCGCACACAGGATGAATTTTTGCAGGAAGACATTCAGGTAATCGTTGCTACCATTGCTTTCGGAATGGGTATTGACAAGCCCGATATTCGTTTTGTTATTCACTTCAATATTCCGAAAAGTATAGAAAACTATTATCAGGAAACCGGACGTGCCGGACGCGATGGCATGGGTGGCGATTGTATTCTATACTATAGCTACAAAGACGTGCATAAGCTCGAAAAATTCATGAAAGACAAGCCATTGTCTGAGCGTGAAATGAGCGCCCAACTCATTATGGAAATGATTGCCTATGCCGAAACCTCAGCCTGTCGTAGAAAATTCATTCTACATTATTTCGGAGAAAATTTTGATACCAAAGATTGCGGGCATTTATATAAGTGCGACAATTGTGTGCATCCTAAAGAGCTGATGGAAGGCAAAGAACAGGTGTTGGTGGCGCTGAAATCGCTGAAAGATACAGATGAAACACTCACCATCATTTCGCTGGTGGATTTTATTACCGGAAGAAAAACTCAGGAAATTGAAAACTATGGTTATCACCGTAGAGATATGTTTGCCAAAGGCTCAGAAGAAAATGAGTTGTATTGGAATTCGGTGATTCGTCAAGCCATGTTGAACAATTTGATTTCAAAAGACATAGAGCAATATGGCGTGTTACATCTTACCGAAGAAGGCAAGAAGTATTTGAAAAAACCATTCTCTATAAAATTTGCCATCAATAAGGATCTGGGCGATGATTCGGGTAGTGGCGGTGGTGATGAAGAAACCGGCAAACCTGCCGTGCTTGACCCGCGCCTGCTCAATATGTTGAAAGACCTGCGCAAGAAAATGGCTAAAGAGCAAAGCATTCCTACGTATGTCATTTTTCAGGAAAACTCTTTAGATGAAATGGCTACCGCATATCCCATCACTATTGATGAGTTGTGCAATATTTCAGGTGTCAACAAAGGCAAAGCCGAGCGTTATGGCAAACCTTTCCTGAAACTCATTGAGCAGTATGTGGAAGAAAACGATATTGACCGCCCCGATGATTTCGTAATGAAATCTATGGTGAATAAGTCGAGCAATAAAGTGGCGATTATTCTCAGTATTGATAAGCGCATACCTTTGGAAGATATTGCCAAAACCCGCGGCATGAAGCTGATCGAACTGGTGGATGACTTAGAAACTATTGTAATGTCGGGAACAAAAGTGAATATTGACTATTACCTGAATGATGTGATGGATGAAGAGTTGATAGAAATTGTTTACGACTATTTCCGTGAATCGGAAACCGACTCTTTAGATGCGGCTTATCAGGAATTGAAAGACGAAGGTGTTTCGGTAGAAGAAATCCGCTTGGTGCGCCTGAAGTTTTTGTCGGAAATGGCGAATTGATTTTTAACGATTGCTTTTACGAATATTATCTTAACTAATATTTTCAGCTTATTTTTTTGGAAATTTATACTTGTATATCTTACTTTTACCAAAAATTTTAATCAAAAAAAAACTCAAAATCATGAAAAAACTAATTGTTTCAGCAATTGCCATTATTCTTTTTGCAGCTTCTTCACTGTATGCTCAAAATGATAAAATTTATTTCCACAACGGAAAAGTTATTGATGGCAAAGTAATAAGAATGGAAGAATTTACTTTCGTTTACAAATATGCCGGTGAAGATGCCGAGCAAAAAACCACCAAATTATTGGTTGACAAAATCATCTACAGCAGCGGAAGAGAAGAAGTGATTTCTGAAAAAATAGTGGTTAGATCAAAAGCCGATTGGGAAAAAGTAGAATTGCTTTTAGACAAATCACAAATTGTAGGTTTAAAGAAAGTAGGTGAAGTTCAGGGTAAAACTTCCGGCTTCTTTGCGGGTTATACGTCATCTGCCGGAACCGACAAACGTTCTGTTCGCAAGTTATTGGAAGCTGCTGCTGCAATGGGTGCGCCTTTCGTTTACATGACTGCCGATAAAGATGCCAAAGGCGGCATGCAAAGTGGCGCTTATGGAGCTCAAGGCAACAAAAAAGGAATTGCTTACGGGTATTAATTTTCATTCAATTAAAATACTAAAGCCCCGATGATGAGTCGGGGCTTTAGTATTCCCCGCCTTGCAACGGCAGCAAGCATTTTCACGTCTATTGGGCCTGACGTTTTTTTCTCACTCACTTTTTTCACCCAACTCAAACAACTCGTGTAATTTCTTTTGCAGTAATTTTTTATCGGGCAGTTGTGTATGGTATTCAGCAACCATTGCAGGGGAAAGGGAACGGCTTAATGCAAATTCTACTACTTCGTTTTCTTTATCCTTGCAAAGCAAAATACCAATGCTTGGATTTTCATGGGGTTTTCTTTCGTTGCGGTCAAGAGCTTCCAAATAGAAATTGAGTTGCCCCAAATGTTCTGGTTTAAACTTGTCAGCTTTTAACTCAAATGCTACTAAACATTGCAACCCCCGATGATAAAAAATAAGGTCAATGTAAAAATCGCTATTACCTACCTGTACCTTGTATTCTTCCTCAATGAAAATAAAATCTCTACCCAATTCAAGGATAAATTTTTTCATCTGTTTGATTAAGCCCTTTTGCAAATCGTTTTCACTGTGGGGCTCGAGCAAGTTCAGGAACTCAAAAACATAGCTGTCTTTAAATGTATTGGTCAGGTCGTGGTTAAATTCTCTCAACAACGTTGAGATTTTTGCATTACCCAACATAGAACGTTCAAACAGGCTTGCAGAAATTTGGCGGTCAAGCTCCCGAACACTGTAATTTTCTTTGATACTCAACCGCAGGTAAAATTCTCGTTCTTCTTCGGTTTTACAGCGTGAAAAGATTGTGCGGTGGTGTGTCCAACTGATTTGAACCAAAATAGAATTTCTGATGTCTTGGGGTTGAAAATCAAATTGTGTCCCCAGTGAGGCGACAATCTTACTGTTTTGATTATCAGTACTTTGCAATTGTGTCCTCACTGCGGGCACAATTTGCGTTTCGGTATAAGTTTCATAAAACTGCACCATTCTGTAAAGTCCTCTACGCTCAAAGCCTTTCAATTCGGGATTATTCTTTTGAATGAACGAAGCCAATTCATCAACGGTTTTGTCGCCCCACTCGGCAACGGACAATTTTTGTTTGATGTATGCTCCTACATTCCAATACAGGTTTATCAGTTCGGTATTGACGGCACGAATAGCGTTGTTTCGGGATTGCTGTATTAGATTTATGATGTCTGAAAACCTCTTGTCCATATTAAAATTTCTGTGTTACAAAGTTAGAAAAACAAAGTGCCTGAACTATTTTATCGCTTTCAAACCGTTTTACTTCCTGAATAAACCGAAATATATAGTCTTTGGGCTGTGATAGTTCGGTTTTGTATTTGTTCAGTATATCAATAGCAACCTGCCTGTTTTGTAAATGACTTTCTTAATGCGGTGTTCTTCTTCGTTGTAGTGTTCCTATTTCAAACAAATGACATCACTAAACCGCAAACTATCTTTGCAGTAAGTTAGTGGTAAAAATTACCGCCTGCGCCAAGCCACGAAACAATGAGTCGGGGCTTTTTTATTCCCCGCCTTGCAACGGCAGCAAGCATTTTCACGTCTATTGGGCCTGACGTTTTTTTCTCACTCATTTTTTTCGCCCAGCATCATGCCTTTTAAATTTTTCACTTTCATTGCTTTTTATTTCGTTTTCACTTTTTCACTTTCGGCACAAATAGACCCTTCTAAAATTGATATTGTGCGCGACTCATTCGGTGTGCCGCACATCTTTGCCAAAACCGATGCCGAAGTGGCTTACGGCTTGGCTTGGGCTACTGCCGAAGATGATTTCAAAACCATTCAATGGATGATGTTGGCTGCCAAAAACATGATGGGCAGATACGAAGGTGTTGAAGGAGCTAAAATTGATTATGCCAACTATCTGCTTCGCGCACGCGATATTGTGAAGCAGGAATATTACAAATCACTTTCCGAACCATTCAGAAAACTGATTTCGGCTTATACTACTGCATTAAATGATTATGCAAAAAAACATCCCGAAGAAGTGTTGGTGAAAAAAGCATTTCCCGTTACCGAAGAAGATATGCTCACCGGCTACGTATTGTCCTTCTGTTTAATGAGCGGAGTAACAGGAGTGCTCGAAGATATTCTGAGCGGCAAAGCGGCAACAGGCGAAGTGCGCAACGGGGGCATCGGCTCCAACACTTTTGCTTTCAATTCACCCAAAACCAAAGACGGCAAAACCTATCTAGCCATTAATTCGCATCAGCCTTTGGAAGGTCCGTTGTCGTGGTATGAAGTGCATCTTAATTCCGAAGAAGGATGGAATATTATAGGCGGCACTTTTCATGGTGGCGTGTCGGTTTTTCATGGCACCAATCAATATCTGGGTTGGGCGCACACCATCAACGATTTGGATTTGATAGATACTTACGAATTGCAAATGCACCGGAAAAAGAAAAATCAGTATTGGCTGGATGATCGTTGGGAAAGGCTCCAAGTGAACCGTGTATGGCTCAAAGTAAAAGCCTTTCCAAAATTGAAAATGAAATTAGCCGTGCCGAAAAAAGCGTATTGGAGCAAGTATGGAGCCACCATGAAAACCAAGCATGGCGTGTATTCGGTGCGCATGGCTGCCAACCGCGACATTCGCTCTGCCGAGCAATGGTATTGGATGAACAAAACCACCAATTTCTCTGAATTTTATAAAGCCATGCAAATGAATGCCCTCATCCGCATGACTACCGTTTATGCCGACCGCTACGATACCATTTTTGCCATCAGCACCGGAAGGCTGCCTTTGCGAAACCCGAAATACAACTGGCAAGGCGTGTTACCCGGCAATACTTCCGAAACACTTTGGGACGACACCTATCATCCGCTGGAAGACCTTCCGCAAATTCTAAATCCTAACTGCGGATATGTGTTCAATGTAAACAATTCGGCTTATCAGGTAACCTGCAAAGAAGAAAACCTCAACCCCGACAACTATGACCCTACGATGGGTTACGGAAAAAATCCTACCAACCGCAGCGAGCGCTTTTACGATTTGATGGAAAACTATCCTGATAAAATTGATTACAATGATTTTAAAGCTATCAAATTCGACAAAGGCTTTCCCGATTCGCTCATCGGGTATTTCAATATAAATCTGAATTTGTTTTACGAACTGAAACCCGATGATTATCCCGACATCGAAAAAGAAATCAACCTGATACAAAAATGTCCGCGCAATGCCAGCATTGATAATTGCATGGGCATATACATTCATTCGTTCTGGAAAATTTTTGAAAAGAAAGATAAACTCAAAAACGAAGAGAAAGCCGATAAGGCATTCATGAAAAATTTCTTCGCTCAATGTATTCGCGAAGCCAAAGAAGAAATGCTCGAACTATACGCATCAACTGATATGGCTTTGGGCGATGTGCAACGCCATGTGCGAGGCAATGTGGATTTGCCTGTTGACGGAGCACCCGATGCCATCAAGGCTTCTTATGGTTTTCAGAAACATAAAGGTAGATTCAGAATCACCGTAGGCGAATCATATATTCAGTTGGTGCAGTTCGATGAAAACGGTCCGGTGATAGAAAGCATCAATGCTTATGGCGCATCTGCCAAACCCGAAAGCCCGCACTATACCGACCAAATGGAAATGTATCTGAACGAACAATTGAAACCCATGACTTTCGATAAAGAAGCTATTTACAGAAACGCGAAAAGCATTTACCATCCGCAGTAGAGTTTCGCTATAAACCATAAGCCTTCAGCCGTGAGAAGTTTGTAGTTCTCAGTTTTCAGTAGGCAGTAGAAAAGTAAACTGTTAGCTGTGGTTTCCTGTCTGATGACTAAAACAGATTGCTTCGTCATGCTGCACGTATAGCTACGCCATTCCTCGTAAAGACGAATGATTGAAAGTTGCGTCATTGCAAACGAAGCGTAGCGGGGTGAAGCAATCTATTCCAGTTTACAATTGGCAATAAGCAGTTATTCAGACTTAAACAGAATCAGTAAATCTGACTTCTAAAATCTAAAATCAGAAATCAGCCATCTTGTATCCTCCATGATGGTCTATGAACTTCACTCCAAGCGAACTGCAAAGGCTTATTTCTTTGGTGTTGCCGCCAAATCAGAGAACAGTTAATTGATTTCAGTAAAATAAAAATTATTAAATTTTCCTAAAAATTGAATGTTTACATCTACAACTATGCGCAAAGGCTATATTTTCGCCATTATGAAATGAATTATTTAATTATAAAAAAGGAGAAAAGATGAAGACGCTTACAAAAGAAATGCAGAATGCTATTGCACCGCAAAAAGCCATAGAGTTATTAAAAGAAGGAAATAAAAGATTCGTTAACAATCTGAAAATTAACCGCAATCTTTTGCAGCAGGCAAACGAAACATCAGACGGGCAACACCCATTTGCAGTAATACTCAGTTGCATTGACAGCCGAACTTCGGCAGAATTGATTTTTGACCAAGGATTGGGCGATATATTCAGCGTAAGAATTGCCGGAAATATTATTAACGAAGATATTTTAGGAAGCATGGAGTTTGCCTGTAAAGTGGCGGGTTCAAAAATTATTGTGGTGCTGGGTCATACCAAATGTGGTGCAGTAAAAGGCGCCTGCGACCATGTTGAAATGGGAAATCTTACTGCATTGCTTACTAAGATTCGTCCGGCAGTAGATGACGAATTAACGACAAAAGAAAACAGAACTTCGGGCAATGCCGAATTTGTTGAGAAAGTAGCCGCCATTAATGTAAGACGCACCGTAAATGCTATTATGCAGCGCAGCCCCATACTCAAAGAAATGATTGAGAGCGGAGAAATTGGAATTGTAGGTGGCACACACAATATCGCTACCGGAGAAGTAGAATTTTATCAAGACACTATGATTTTGAATGCTGCAAAACCATTAGCATAGATGACGATATGAATCATCTGCCTTTATAATTCTAAATTTTTCTCAGTAAAAATAAAGTTGCCTCAAATCATGCTATGTAATTAGTGCAGTTGATTGCGTTCGGTCGTTATCTACGGAATCATAGTAGTGAAGGATAAAATTCTTGTTTGTTTAGGGTAAGAGTAAAGTTTGAAATTGTTTATGGCAAAGTAAATGGTTGTTGACAGGAGTAGCCAACCTCTCGGTTGTTTTCTATAATCTGCTAACTTCGCCCTCATGAAAATTGATATTCACACGCATATCATTCCCAAAGAAATGCCCGACTGGACGGCTAAGTTTGGTTACGGAAATTTCATCCGGCTCGAACACCACAAGCCATGTTGCGCACGCATGATGCAGGGCGATAAATTTTTCCGTGAAATAGAACACAACTGTTGGGATGGCGATGTGCGCATGAACGAATGCGATGCGCATGGAGTAACTGTGCAGGTGCTTTCCACCATTCCTGTTATGTTCAGCTATGCCGCTCAACCACACGATGCGTTGGAAGTAGCCCGTTTTCTCAACGACCATATTGCCGAAGTAGTAAGCCGCCACCCGAAACGCTTTGTAGGTTTGGGAACCATTCCCTTACAACATCCCGAACTTGCCATTCGGGAAATGGAGCGTTGCGTAAAAGAACTCGGAATGGCAGGCGTGGAAATAGGCTCGCACGTGAACGCCTGGAACCTGAACGCTCCCGAACTGTTTCCGTTTTTTGAGGCTGCCGAAAAAATGGGCGCTGCCGTTTTTGTGCATCCGTGGGATATGATGGGCAAAGAAAAAATACCCGACTACTGGCTCCCTTGGTTGGTGGGAATGCCTGCCGAAACTTCATTAGCCATTTGCTCCATGATATTTGGCGGTGTGTTTGAAAAACTCCCCAATCTTCGGGTGGCATTTGCACATGGCGGAGGTTCCTTTCCTGCTACGATTGGCAGGATTGAACACGGCTTCCATGTGCGCCCCGATTTGGTGGCAAAGCACAATAAAATAAATCCCAAAAATTATCTCGGAAAATTCTGGTTAGACTCATTGGTGCACGATGCCGAAATGCTGAAATACATTGTTTCGCTGGTGGGCAGCCAACGTATTTGTTTGGGCAGCGATTATCCATTTCCATTAGGCGAACATGTGCCGGGGCAACTTATCGAATCTTCAGCATTCGATATTGCTACTAAAGAAAACTTGTTGTTTCGCTCCGCATTGGAGTGGTTGAATATTGGTGAAGTGAGCTTTCGCTGACAACGCTCTTACTTTTTCATAACCCCTATCTTTGCGCACAAAAAACGAAAGTCATGAGTAAAGGACCGATTTCGCAATTTATACAACACCACTACAGACATTTCAATGCGGCAGCTTTGGTAGATGCCGCCAAAGGATACGAAACCCACCTGAACGAAGGCGGCAAAATGATGATTACGTTAGCAGGCGCCATGTCCACTGCCGAGTTGGGCATTTCATTAGCTGAAATGATTCGTCAGGAAAAAGTGCAGATTATTTCTTGCACCGGTGCCAATCTCGAAGAAGATTTGATGAACCTCGTAGCGCATTCGCACTACAAACGCGTGCCGCACTACCGCGACCTTTCTCCGCAAGATGAATGGGATTTGTTGGAAAACGGATTCAACCGTGTAACCGACACCTGCATTCCCGAAGAAGAAGCCTTCCGCAGATTGCAAAAACATATTTATGAACTCTGGAAAGATGCCGACACCAAAGGCGAAAGATATTTTCCGCATGAATTCATGTATAAAATGATTTTGAGCGGAGTGTTGGAGCAGTACTATGAAATTGACCCCAAGCACAGTTGGATGATAGCCGCTGCCGAAAAAAATCTGCCTATCGTTTGTCCCGGATGGGAAGACAGCACTATGGGAAATATTTTCGCTTCGTATTGTATTAAGGCGAAATAAAACCCACCACCATGAAAAGCGGCATCGAATACATGGTGTGGCTGAGCGATTGGTATCGGAAAAATTCGGAAGGAAAAGGCGTAGGATTTTTTCAGATTGGCGGAGGCATTGCGGGCGACTTTCCGATTTGTGTAGTGCCCATGATGTATCAGGATTTGGAATGGCACGATGTTCCGTTTTGGAGTTATTTCTGCCAAATAAGCGATTCTACTACTTCTTATGGTTCGTATTCGGGCGCGGTTCCCAACGAAAAAATTACCTGGGGAAAATTAGACATCAATACTCCGAAATTTATTGTCGAATCAGATGCTACCATTGTAGCGCCTTTGATTTTTGCTTATTTGTTGGGGTGGTAAAGGCTCGTTGCCATATTGTTATCAGAACAAGTAATCGAAGCAGAAATGTTATATTTGAGTAATGAAACTCACTGCCGAACAAATCGAAAAAATAAAGATTTTTTTCAGCGATAAGCCTGTAAAAAAAGCATACGTGTTTGGCTCTTATGCCCGGGGGGATGCCAATGAAAAAAGTGATATTGATATTCTTGTTGAGTTAGATTATTCTAAACATATAGGATTAGGCTTTGCAGGATTGTGGCTCAGCTTGAAATCAATACTCAAAAAAGAAGTGGATTTAATTCCCTCCGACAGCGTTTACTCTGCGTTAAAACCTTTCATAGAAAAAGACAAACTTTTGATTTATGAAAGAAGCGAAAAGTGATTTGGTTCGACTTAAACACATGGTTGATGCTATTCAAAAAATTGAAGATTTTACAAGTGGAATTAATGACTATGAATCTATTGAATAAAGAGATTGAAAAAATCATTCAAGAATTCAATTAAAATATGCGCCATCTCTACCAAAATATTTTCCGCACCAACAACCGAAAAAAAATTGTTGTCCTCATTGACCCCGACAATATCAATGAAGCAGCACTATTGCAATTGCTGGAATTGTCGCATCAGGTGCAAGTGGATGCTTTTTTAGTGGGGGGCAGTTTGTTGGTAAAAAATGAGTTGGAGTTTTGTGTTTCGTTCATAAAATCGAAAAGCGTAATTCCGGTAATTCTTTTTCCCGGCAGCGCCATGCACATTTCCGAAAAAGCCGATGCCATACTTTTTCTTTCGCTCATTTCAGGAAGAAATCCCGACTTGCTCATAGGGCAGCAGATGCAGGCAGCGCCCTTACTGAAAGCATCGGGCATAGAAGTTATTTCCACAGGATATATACTGGTAGATGGCGGCAAACCCACCACTGTTTCATACATGAGCAATACTTTGCCTGTGCCTTATGACAAACCCGAAATAGCTGCCGCCACAGCGCTCGCGGGCGAAATGTTAGGCATGAAATGTATTTACCTCGAAGCAGGAAGTGGCGCTGCAAAACCCGTTTCAGAAAACATGATTCGCACCGTAAAAAAAAATATCCAGGTTCCTCTTATGGTGGGTGGCGGCATACGTACACCCGAACAGGCTTTCGCTGCCTGCGAAGCCGGAGCCGATATTATTGTAGTGGGCAATGCTATTGAAAAAGACCCGCTGCTGCTGGCGCATATCGCTCAAGCAGTGCATAGTTTTTCCGAAAAACAATCTGCCTTGTAATGGAAGGAGTGGTGGTGAAATCAACCGGAAGTTGGTATTCGGTGAAAACCGAAAACGGCAATGTTTTGGAATGCCGGTTAAAAGGAAAATTCAAACTAGAAAATCTGAAAACCACCAACCCCATTGCTGTGGGCGACCATGTTATTGTTGATACTTCCGATGGCGACACCGTAATTACCGACTGGTATGAGCGCAAAAATTACATTACCCGCGAATCGCCCCGGCACGAGCACGCCCGCCATATCATTGCCGCCAATCTCGACCAGGCGTGTTTGGTAGCAACCATTTCTCAGCCCCGCACTTCCACCGGATTTATAGACCGCTTTCTGATAACTGCCGAAGCCTTTCATATTCCTGCTTTCATCATCATCAATAAGCAGGATGTGTATGCTGAAAAAGAATTGAAAAAGCAACAGGAACTGCTGAACATTTATACTATGGCAGATTATGAAGTGATAACGGCTTCTGCAATCACGGGCCTGAATATGGAACTGCTGAAAGAAAAACTTAAAGACAAAGTAACACTCATTGCCGGACATTCGGGCGTTGGAAAATCAACATTGGTCAATGCCATTTCTTCCTCTCTGAAATTAAAAACAGGCGACATTTCGCGCAAGCATGAAAAGGGCATGCACACCACCACCTTTGCCGAAATGCACGAACTTGATTTTGGAGGCAATATTATTGACACCCCCGGCATCAAGGAATTTGGCATAATAGATTTGTTGCCCGAAGAAGTGGGTCAGTATTTCAAAGAATTTCAATCTTACTTGTCAAAATGCCGATTCAACAATTGCCTTCATTATGATGAACCAGATTGTGCTGTGATGGATGCCGTAGAAGCCGGAAAGATTCATCCCGAGCGATTCAAAAATTATATCAATATTCTGGAAGATTCTAAAAAACGTCCGAGGTATTTGATGAATAAATAATCTCTTGTGTTTTCGCTCTTTTATACTATCAAAACTTTGTGACTATTATCACCCTTTATACGTCCTATTCTGATTAATCTTGTAAGAAATATTACTGATGAAAAAGTATCTCCTTGCGTTATCAATCATTCTATATTGTGCATTTGTATCTGCTCAAAATCCGGTGGCTATTCCCGATACATTGTCAGGAAATGTTATTGACCTGACACTTCAAACCGGCTCGGTAAATTTTCGATCCGGTGCTGCAACAAGCACTATGGGTGTCAACGGAAATATTTTAGGTCCAACGCTCATTTTTCAGAAACATCAACAGGTTACTATTAACGTAAATAATCAATTAGGCGAACCTACTACCATTCATTGGCATGGCATGCATGTATCGCCCGAAAATGATGGTGGTCCTCATATCATTATTCCTCCCGGAACCACTTGGAGTCCTTCATTTGAAGTTTTAGATTGGGCTTCTACACATTGGTATCACCCACACTTGCATCATCACACCAATGAGCATGTTCAAAAGGGTGTTGCCGGATTCATTATTACACGCGATGTCGATGAAGCGGCTATTAATCTGCCCAGAACTTATGGTGTAGATGATTTTCCGCTGGTGGTGCAAACCAAAGCATTAGATATCAACAACCAAATTGTGGTGCTTTCGGCTTTGGATAGTATGCTTTTGGTGAATGGTACTATGAACCCCTATCTTGATGCACCTGCTCAGGTAGTGAGAATGAGGTTGTTGAATGGTTCTTCTGAACGTTATTACAATTTTGGCTTCACAGGAAACAGAAATTTTTACCAAATTGCAGGAGATGCCAGTTTACTTGAAGCTCCGGTAGCACTCACACGATTAATGCTCTCTCCGGGAGAAAGAGCTGAAATAATTATTGATTTAGCTCCTGATGCCGGACAAAGTTTTCATTTGATGAGTTATGGCAGTGAATTGCCCAATGCCATTTATGGAGCAGGTCAGCCAGGCATGGGAGCAGGCCAAAGCATTCCGAATTACAATTTGAACCCGCTCAACGGCAGCAATTTTAACATCATGCAAATTAATGTGGTGGCACCAACAGCAAATCCTGTTTCAACCATACCCACGGCACTAATCAATCATAATCCCTGGCAAATAAATCAGGCTGTGCTTACCAGACAATTTGTTTTTTCGCTCGTTAATATGGGTGGTGGCAATGTATTGCAAGGACCTTTCTATATCAACAATGCATTGTTCGACATGAATGTAATTAATTTCAGCACTTCACTCGACAATGTTGAAATATGGGAGTTAAGAAATCAAACACCCATTGGGCATCCTTTTCATTTACATGCCTTTCCGTTTTATATTTTGGATATCAATGGCGTAGCGCCTCCTGCAAACATGAGAGGAAGGAAAGATGTGGTGCACGTGCCGGCAGGAAACGGTGTGGTGCGTTTCATTACGCGCTTTGAAGATTTTACTAATGACTCATTGCCGTATATGTATCATTGTCATATTCTCACTCATGAAGACGATGGCATGATGGGTCAGTTTTTGGTAACTCAACCCTGCTTACTTTCATTTTCATCACAGCCGGTTAATGTTACAGTGGCATCAGGTGCTCAGGCGCAGTTTGTAGCTGTTGCAAATGATATAGATGCTGCCTACCGTTGGCAAACCGATATCGGCTTTGGTTTTCAGAATATTTCTAATGCCGGACAATATAGTGGAGCCGATTCCGAAATCTTGACCGTTTCAAATGTTGCCCTGTCGAATAATAACCAATTGTTTCGTTGCATGATCACTTCGGGCTCATGCAGCGACACTTCCGATTTAGCAACATTGATAGTTGATAATAATATGACAATAAATGAAACAGGTAATAAGAATGGGATATTAGTTTTTCCAAACCCCACAACTAATCAAGTAAATATTATTATTGAAAGAAAATTAATTGGAACAATGTATTCGCTATTTGACAGGATTGGAATACTAATAGAAAAAGGAACTTTCAAAGGATTAAATAACACTTTAGACATCTCAGGGCTTCCATCGGGTATTTACCTAATCAAAATGGAAGATGGAAGCAGTAATAAATTCATCAAACAATTTTGATTTTTCTACTGCCTAAAAGTAAACTACAATAAGACTATTACTGTTAAACTCAGGCATGAAAGCAGGTGTAAGCACCCCTAAAAGAGTGAAGCGCGTATATAATGTCCTCAAATTGAACCTACGAAGAAAACACAAACGCAGGCTACCTAATAGAGAAAAGTTCCCTTTAATAAATATCGTTCGCACAATATTAACAATGTAAAACTTAAAGACCATTTTGTCTTTAAGTTTTATTTTCTAATCCGATTTTTCCGATATGGGAAAATTAAGAAATGAAAAACTGTTGAAGGAAGTCGCTTTGAGGCTTAAAGTGCTGCGAGCTTAGCGAAATATTACCCAAGAAATAATTTATAATGAAACAGGAATTAATATATCGAGAATTGAGAGAGCAAAAAGAGATATTTCGCTTACAACTTTAAGTGAAATATCTAAATACTTTATAATTTCAATTAAAGAATTTTTTGAACGAATAGCATAAATCCTACTGGTATTAGCATCCGCTACAATTTAAAATCAAAAGTATTAAAAGAAACCGCACTCGCTCGCATCTTTCGAGAGACCTTTACGCAAAAGATGATACCGGAATTAAAGGCTTGGAGAGACCAGGAAACCAAAATCAATTTAAACCCAAATACTCCTTCAAAGTTTTCTCTGCCATAGCTTCTTTGGAAAATGATTGCAGATGATTTTTCGCGTTTGATGTGAGTTGGTTTTTAAGTGTCTTATCTGTTACTACTCTCCACACATGTGCAGCAAGTTGTGCTGAGTTTTTCACGGGTGCAAGCAAGCCGGTTTTTTCATGCAATACTAATTCCGCCACTCCTCCCGCATCGGTTGCCACCACCGGTACTCCGCAACTGAACGCGTCTAAAACAGTAGTGCCCAAGCCTTCCGTTTCGGAAGTAAACAAAAGCAAGTCGAGTTCGGGGAAAATGTATGCTATATCGTTTCTGAAACCGGTGAGCCATACATCGTTTTGCAATTGCAGTTCGATGATTTTTTGCTCAATTTTTTCTTTCAGCGCTCCATCGCCAATAATCAAATATTTGGCATTCAGTTGATATTGCTCTTTCAGAATTTTTACGGTTTCCAGAAAAGTGAAATAGTCTTTATGTGGAGCAAGCGCGGCAATGTTTGCGATGAGTAAAGTTTCATGGGGAATATTCAATTCTTTTCTCAAAATGTCTTGAGGAGTTTTGAATTTATTCAAATCTACTCCGCTATGCACTACGGCAAGTTTTTTTTCGGGAACGCTTTGCAGCATTATATTTTTTATGGCGTTCGAAACACAGATAATTTTCGATACGGCAGCATGATTATATTTCACTGAAGAAAAAATATTTTTCCCTACGGAAAAATCCACCCTTCGGCTCACCACTAATTTCGCTTTGTAGCCAAAAACTATTTTTGAAATCAGTGCTAATGTATGTGCCGCGGCATCGTGCGTATGCACCACATCAGCATCTATTTTTTTCAAAATTTTAGACAACTGAAACGCATAGATGAAATCGGTGTTCCATCTTTTTTGTAAAGCAATATGATTCCATTTTTCCCGCTCACATTTATTTTGCAGCGCACTACCTTCCGAACAAACAATAAGTTGCTTTTCATTTTTCTTTTGCAGTTGTTCAAACAAATAAGCTAATTGCTGTTCGCCTCCGCGCCAGGTTTTTACAGTTGATATGTGTGCGATGTTCATTCGATGTGCGACTTTGCGATGTGCGATTTTCGATATACGATATGCGATATGCGATATGCGACAGTTCGATTTTCGACCCCTACTCTACGCAGTAGGGACAAATCATAATTCATAAATCCGAAATCATAAATAATAATTCAGCCCTCAGAAATCTGAAATCAGCCTTCTCACTTCTTGTCCCGTCAGCTAAAGCAGACGGCAATTGTTATTTTCAACTTTCTACCTTTCTACCTTACAACTTTATAACCTTATAACTTTCCAACTTCAACTAATCTGTCGAAAATCAAATATCGCATCATCGAATATCGAAGAAATCATAAATGCGAAATCAAATTCACCTTTTCAGCTTTTCACCTTTCTTCATTCGCCATATTTTCACATAGCGCATAAACACTCCCCAGGCACCAAACATAGAAATGATGAAGCCTTGTTTACCATCTAAAAATCCTAATTGCACAAAGTATCGCTTCATAAAAGCAGCCCAGGGTTTTACGGTAAGATGATAAAAATTCACTTCCTGCACTTGATTCAATCTGTCATAGGCAGCCCAAGTGGAGTAGCGGTTGTTTTTCTCTAAATATGCTTCCAAGCCTTTGTTGCGATAGGTATCGTGCAGCAGTTCATGGTTCAGAAAACCGACTTTGCCCGAAGTGATAATTTCCGAATGAACATGTTTGTCTTCATAGCGGCAATCATCGCGCCTGAACAGGCGAATCACTTTATCGCCCTTCCAAACGAAACGCAATTTTTTATCCATAAACACATTGCTGCGCTTCACCCAAAATGCCACATAACCCTTAGGGTCTTCGACTGCTTTCACAATTTCATTTTTCAGCGCTTCAGAAATTCTTTCATCGGCATCAAGCAAAAAAATCCATTCTTGTTGTGCTTGTGGTATTGCCCAGTTTTTTTGTGCAGCAGAATATTTGTATTCGTGTTGCAGCACTTTAACTTTAGGAAATTTCGATGCCATGGCAACCGTATGGTCGGTGCTGAAAGCATCTACTACCAATATTTCATCGGCAAACGAAACGCTTGCAATGGCTTCCGAAATATTATCCTGCTCGTTGAACGCGGGAATGATGGCAGTAATTTTTTGCATCTAAAAAATTTTGTCGGATACCGGTTTTATCGCGGGCTTTTGCAAATGTATGCAAAGCGGCAATAAAAGGAAGAAAGTATAAAATGCCACGCCCACCTGAGTTTCGAGCATATATTCGGTAAAGAAAGAAGTAATGGCAATGAGTGAAATTCCGAGCACGAGCATATTTCTGTATGCCTTTTTATAAAACAAAGGAAGCAAAACGGAAGTGAGAAATAGCAACAACCCGAACAAGCCCAAACCGGCATAGGTATATACATATTGATTGTGCGGAGGTTTTTTACTTTCATCTGTTAGCTCAGGAAACAGCACTTCAAACTTTTTATAGGTTTCATTGGTAACATCTCCATAACCTGTGCCTAACAAAATATTTTCGTTGCCTACAGCAATACCACTCTGAATAGATAACATGCGCCTGATGTCAGAACCGATAATGGTATAGTCGCCCACCATGTAGTGCTGCACTTCGTATTTCATGTAGCGGTATTTGGTTTGAAAAGTTTCTGAAAACTGATAGGCAAGCAATGGGGTAATAATCATAGCCGCTGCCAAAACCACTAATGCGAAATAGCGTTTGGTTTGCAAAATATACTGCACCACAATTATGAGCGAAACCACATACAAAGCCAGCATACCGCTGCGCACGGCAAGTATATGAATGTAGCCGATAATAAATGCCATAAACACTCCGTAAATGATGCGCGATGCTTTTCCTGTAATATGTTTTTCTCTCAATAAAAATGCAGCTACCACAATCGCCATCACACACATCAGGCTGAAGCGAATATGATTAACAGGCGTAAACAAAACCCTTCCCACCACATAACTCTGCACCACTTCATTATAATTGACAACAAGATGAATCATACTCCAGGCGCAAGAAACCACCACGAGCCAGAAATAAGTTTTCAGCACCAACACAAATCCTTTTTCTTTGATGGGGGTGATAACGTAAAAAGCCAAAGGCATTAACACGAAAGGCAGTTTAATTCTAACACTGTTGAGATACGCCACTTTATTTTCAGACCAAAATCCGCTCAACACTACCAAGAGATAAAACGCTATGATGGCAATGAAAGGAGGCGTTTTAATAAACTGCCTGAATTTTTCGGTGTAATCGGGTTGAAGTATTGCCAATACCACCAGCACTATCATGCCGATGCTCATCATGGCTCGCGACAGGGGAAGCCCGAACACAATCATCATCATGCCCAGATAGGCAAAGTATTCTTTATATTGATGAAAGAATTTCACAAAATAGTCTATCCTAAACGCTCGGTTTTTTCCTTTCGTGCAAAGAACGAAAAAAAGTTTGGAAAAGCGGGCAAGATGTTTGCTTAAAGGTTTTTTCTATTCAAACTGATGAACTTTTTTTGAAAATCCGCATTATTATCAAATAAAAAATATTTTATACCTTTGCTGTTCACATGAAAGCCTTTATAAAAATATTCTTGTTCTTGTCGGTAGTGATGATTTCATCCTGCCAGTTGCTTCCGAATTTGGGTATTTTCCAACCTCGCAGCGAAAATTTTGAAATAGACCCTATTGAGCGCAACGATAATTTTCGCATTCTGAAAGACACCGTAATTTCTTCCGGTCCTTCCAATCATTTCGAGCCGCTGTCGGAAAATAAAATTCAAGTGGCAAAGCCCGAATATTTTGTTCCAGGAATTTGTTTCTACCGCTCTAAAGATGGCGATGAATATTTGTTCACGAAGATTTACATCAAAAATCAACAAGCTTCTCAAAATACTGAGTCTATTGTTCCGCCAACATATACTAATCATAAAGTAGCATTGAAAGTAAAAACCTCTGACCCAAGAGTTACTCCTTCAGAAAAAATGGAAACTGCCTGCTTCCTCAGGAATATTCAATTGTTGTTCTGGATGAAAAAAGAAAGTCAGCAATCTTGATTTGAATTTTTTACCTACAATATCAACTCCTTAACAGACATATCTACCATTAATTCTGAAGTTGCTGCTCCTGCAAAAGAGCCAAATACGGGTTGTGTGTATTCGGGACTGAAACTGGTGGCGAGTGGTATATAATGATGGTCGGTAAACAAACCCAAGCTCGGATCTAAGCCAATCCATCCTGCCATTGGTAAAAATATTTCGACCCAACCGTGCAGCTCGTGTCCTTCTTCCATTTGCGGATTGTATGCATAGCCGCTTACAAATCGGGTGGCTATACCCAAATTTCTGAGCATCACCATGAGCATCCACGACAAATCTCTGCACGAACCTTTTCGCTGATAAAAAATTTCATCGAGCGGCAATAGTCCCGGCTCCATTCTCACAACATGATTCCAGTTTTGATGAATTTCGGCTAAGAGAAGGGTTAAAAAATTTACAATGTCTTTGGACTGCGACATGATGTTTCGCACGAATTTATCAGACTCCGGATGGTCATTGACTTTGAGATAAACGGCAAGCAAATCATTCCATTCGATGGGATAAGTAAACTTATCGAAAGGAAACACTATTTCTGATGAAAGAATAAACCCGAAAGGATTGAAAGGCTTAATGGCTACTTCATATTGTACCTGAATTTCAAAATAATTTGTTGGCGCATCGAACCATACCTGAAAAAAAGAATTGCCCTCCACGTTGATGCGCTCATGAGTGCCCGATGGTGCAGGAAGTATAACAATTTCAGCATGAGTGATATTATAATAAGTTCTTTTTTGAGGTATCAGATACAACTCGTGGGGGTTGAGTTGAATCGTTGCGCTGTATTGATAGCGGGTAACATGATTGATTTGAAGTATGATAGACATATTTGTTACCCGGTGGCTTCTTTATGAAATGCTTTTTCTAATACTTCTGACGGAAGTTCTCTGATGCCTTCTTTAATTCTGCTGTTCCAAAAGGCCGAAATATGCTCTAACTCTTTTTGTTCGAACCGTTGTTCAATAATATGATAGCTGTTGTTTTCGAGCACTACGGTATCTATCGGATAATCCACATCATTAGCAGTAATTTTCGTAGCATCAAAAGCCAGAAAAGCGCATTTCATGGCATAGTCGAGCGACTCTTCATACACCAACGACCTGCGCAGTACAGGGTTGCCTGCTCCTGAATTTCCAATGATGACAAAAGGTGTTCCTTTTCTGATTTCAATCCAATTGCCCTGCGGATAGAGCAAATACAATTTCGGTTCGGAGTCACCTTCCAATTGACCGCCTATAATGGAATAAAGATTGAAAGAATACCCCGCCTCTTCAATGTTTTCTTTGTCTTCTTTAGCCACTCTTTTTACCTGGTCGCCAAACTCGTTGGCAGCCTTATATAGCTTGTCGAAGTTATGGTCGTGTTGTTCGATAACTTCGGAAAAATAGGTGATGGCTTTGTCGCGCACCGAACGCAAACCCGAAGTCATAATGAAGAAAGAGTGCTTCTCTCTATTCACCGTAAAAACTTTTTTTGAAGTAGTGGTTTCGCTGCCCGAAGTAATGCGGGTATCTGATAATCCTACGAGTCCGTGCTTGTTTAATATGCCTAAACAAAAAGTCATTCTTGTGATATATTTTGGTGAATAAAGTTATCCTTAATTTTAAAGTAGTTGTCGTCTATATTATTTGAAATCTTATTCAATTTCAGTTGAAGGTCGTCTAAATATTCATGCAAACCGAAATTGATAATATCGTTTACATCGGCATATTCGAGTTTTGAGCGCAATTCGCCCAACGACCTTTCCGCACTGTTTTTATACCCTCTTTCAGGATTGCCTGAAATATTTCGCAAACAATTTTCGGCAGCACGCAAGGAGTATAATACCGAGCGCGGAAAATATTTATTCAATAATAAAAACTCCACCACTTTTGCCGACTCGATGTTGCCATAAAGTTTTCTGTAAGTGTTGTAAGCGGTAACCGATTTCAAAAGCGCTGTCCAGTGCAGATAGTCTAAAGGTGTACCTACCATGTTGGGTGATGGCAGTAAAATGTGATATTTCACATCTAAGATACGACTGGTTTTATCGGCTCTCTCGAGATTCATTCCCAATTGCCGGAAATACCAGCTTTCTGTTCGCGCTACGGTGCTTTCAGACAAGCCGTACAGCAACAGAATTTCGTTTTTTACTTTTTCTAAAAAGGGTAATAAATCATGAATGTTGAGATTTTTTTTCGAGGAGTGTTCTTTAACAAAATGATACAATTCGTTGAGAATTTCCCAGGTTTCTTTGGTCAGATTTTCGCGTATAACTCGGGCATTTTCACGGGCATTGTTGATAGAAGAAATAATCGAATTCGGATTTTCTGTATCGAATGTCAAAAACCTAACGGCATTTTCAAGGTCGAAAGTTTTGTGTTTTTTTAAGTAAAGTTCATTATCGCCTGTTGCAGAAATTAAAGGTTCCCATTGTTCTTTCATGTCTGGCGGCAGGTCTAACATGAGGTTGAAATTCACATTCATAAAACGCGAATAGTTTTCGGCTCTTTCGAGATACCTGCCTAACCAATAAATAGAATTTGCTACTCTGCTTAACATATCTGTTTAATTATACAAAACCCAAGTATCCTTGCTTCCTCCACCCTGCGAACTGTTTACCACCAGCGAACCTTTTTTGAGCGCCACGCGGGTGAGTGCGCCCGGAATTACTTCTATATTGTTTCCATACAAAATATACGGGCGCAAGTCCACATGGCGCGGCTGCAAACCTTCATCGGTGAGCGTGGGCACTGTGGAAAGCGCCAACGTGGGTTGCGCAATATAATTATCGGGATTTTTTGCAATGAGCGCCTTGAATTTCTGATGCTCTTCTTTGGTTGCCATCGGACCGATGAGCATACCATAGCCTCCGGCTGCATTGGTTTCCTTCACCACCAGTTCGTCAATATGTTCGAGCACATATTTTCTGTCGGCTTCTTTGCGGCAAAGGTAAGTGGGCACATTGCTGAGAATAGGCTCTTCATTCAGATAGTATTTAATGATTTCGGGCACATAAGCATACACGGCTTTGTCGTCTGCAACGCCTGTTCCGGGAGCATTGGCAAAAGCAATATTGCCGGCTTTATAGGCTTCAAAAATTCCCGGCACTCCCAACAACGATTCGGGATTGAAAGTCATGGGGTCTAAAAAAGTATCGTCAATTCTTCGGTAAATGACATCCATTAATTCTAAACCTTTGGTGGTTTGCATATACACCTTTTTGTTTTTCACTACCAAATCAATACCCGACACCAACTCCACACCCATTTGCAATGCCAGATAAGAATGTTCGAAATAAGCAGAATTATAAATGCCCGGTGTAAGCAGTCCCACCACCGGATGCGCTTTATGCGACAAATACTGAAGCATATTGAGAAGTTTTGTAGGATAATCATACACGGGCATTACTCCCAGTCTGTTGAACAAATCGGGAAAAGCGCGCTTGATGATTTCGCGACTTTCCAACATGTATGAAACTCCAGATGGGCATCGTAAATTATCTTCGAGAATATAGTAGTTGCCATCTTTGTTTTTTACCAAATCGGTTCCGGTAATGTGGCACCAAATACCTTTGGGCGGGGTGATGCCCACGCAGGGTTGCAGATAATCTTTGCTGCCCAGAATGAGGTCTTCGGGCACAATTTTATCCTTCAGAATTTTTTGGTCGTTGTAGATGTCTTGAAGAAAAAGGTTAAGAGCATATACTCTTTGTTTGAGTCCTGTTTTTATTTTATCCCATTCATTTTGCGGAATGATGCGGGGAACAATATCTAAGTGCAGTATTTTTTCAATGCCCTGATTGTCGTGATACACATTAAAAGTCATGCCCATTGCCACTTGTGTTTTGTTGGCAGAGAATTGCAATTGAGCCATTTTTTTTTGAGGAGTATTATTCAGCAATTTCAAAAATTCCTCATAGTGAGGTCTGCACTTGCCCTCGGGCGTAAACATTTCGTCAAAATTATCATTGAGCCGATACGATTTGATTTCCATTTTCTGTGTCAGTGGCTGTTTTGTTCGGAGTTGTCTTAAAGGTAATAAAATAAATGTTTTTCAGATTTTTTTTCTCATTTTCATAGCTCAATTCAACCCACATATGCAAAATACATTTCTTGCGCTCATCATTCATTTGTTTTTCACTGCATCACTTTTTGCCCAAACAGGGAAAGAAGATATCAAAAAAACATTTACGGAATATTTTAAAACCGTAGAACAAAAAGAGAATAGCAAAACGCTTGGATTTATTTATCCGAAGTTGTTTGATTTTTTTCCGAAAGATGAATTACTGAAAGCAATGGACGAGATGAAGAACGATACTACCGTTCACATCTCTTTTGCAGACGCAGTAGTTATTGATGTATCGAATTCAATTACTTTAGCAGATATTGAGTATGCGCTGATAAAATACTCCTTTAAAATGACGATGCTTTTCGCCCCATCTGAAGATAAAGATGACAGCGCGCTCAATTTTGTTGCAGGAATAATGAAAGACCAATACGGAGAAAAGAACGTGAAGTATAATTCTAAAAAAGGCAGCATAGAAATACTTATCAATGCCGAAATGATTGCCATCAAAGACCCTGCTCAAAAAGGGTGGAAATTTTTGGAAAACAAACCCGAAACCCGCACTTTGCTTGAACAAATGCTACCCGAAGAAGTCATGGGAAAATGGTGATTAATTTTTCTTGAAAAAAAATAATATGATATTGGTAATAAAACTTAATTTTAGTAGCGGAAAAACATGATGTCGAAAAATATACACATTTATCATGCATGTTATTCAAAACTTTTAACATTACATTCGGGCAGAATAATAACTTTACACAGTAATTTGCTTCAATAAAAAAATAATTCAACAATGAACACGATAAAAATTCTGATAGTAGATGACCACCCGATGATTCGCACCGGCTTGAAAAGTTTGTTGGAAGACGAGCCTAATATTGTTCATATTGATGATGCCGCCACCGGTGATGAAGCAGTCGAAAAAATTAAAAACAAAGATTTTGATGTGATTATTATGGATGTGAAAATGCCCGGCATGAGCGGCATTGATACCACCAAAGAAATTCTGAAAATAAAACCCAAACAAAAAGTTGTAGCGCTCTCGATGCTCGATGAGCAAGATTCAATCATAAAAATGTTGCAAGCAGGCGCTAAAGGTTACCTGCTCAAAAATTCTGAAAAAGAAGAAGTAGTGGAAGCCATCAATACGGTTTGTAAAGGCGAAAATTATTTCAGCCAGGAAGTATCATCTATCATGCTTGCCAAATACATCAACAAAGAGTTTCCATCGAGCATGAAACCATTCAAACCCGATGTGCAACTCACCAAGCGCGAAACTGAAATTATCCGCATGATTTCCGAAGAGCTTACCAATGCCGAAATAGGCGTAAAACTTGGCATTAGCGTGCGCACGGTAGATACGCACCGGAGAAATTTGCTACAAAAATTAGATGTGAAAAACACAGCCGGTTTGGTGCGCTATGCCATTCAAAACGGAATTCTTACCTAAGAGCAATTGCATACAGACGAAATTTCAAAAGTTTTCCAATCATTTGCCGGAAATGAGATGGTGGTTCGCCATGTTTATCCGATGAGTGGCGGCTGCATTAATCATTGCTTTCGCGTGGAAACTTCTGATGGAGTATTTTTCCTGAAATACAACACTGCCAAATATGCTGCCGATATGTTTGAAAAAGAATCGGCAGGACTGGAATTGCTCGCATCTGCAAAAACCATTCGCATTCCAAAAGTGATAGCCACGGGCATTTCAGAAAATACTGCCTATTTAATTTTAGAGTATGTAGAAAAAGGTAACGCTTCAAAATTATTTTGGGAAACTGCCGGACAACAATTAGCCCATCTTCATCAAAATCATGCAGATAGTTTTGGCTTAGCGCATGATAATTATATCGGCAGTTTGCCGCAACAAAACAACCGACACAAAAACTTTATTGATTTTTTTGTGCATGAAAGAATAGAGCCGCAACTGCGCCTGGCAGAAAGAAAAGGTTATTTCAATTGCAGCGATACCGACCGTTTTGAAAGTTTATATATCAAAATACGTTCGCTATTACCGGCTGAGCCGCCTGCACTGTTGCATGGCGATTTGTGGAGTGGGAACATTTTTGCAGACAACACTCAAAATCCGGTATTGGTGGACCCTGCCGTGTTCTATGGTAACCGAGAACAGGAAATAGCTTTCACTATGTTGTTTGGCGGATTTGATGAAGCCTTTTATGAAAGCTATCAAGCTGCTTTGCCGCTTCAAAAGAATTTTTCAGAAAGAAAAGATATTTACAATCTATATCCTCTTTTAGTGCATCTCAATTTGTTTGGCGCATCATATCTGCCGGAGATTTCAGCCATTCTGAAACAATACAGTTGAAAATTTGCCAACCCAAAAAGCCCTAACTTTGTTGTCTGTTAGCCTATGTCAGATATTATACACTTACTGCCCGATAATATTGCCAATCAGATAGCTGCCGGTGAGGTGATTCAACGCCCCGCTTCGGCAGTGAAAGAACTGCTCGAAAATGCAGTGGACGCAGGCGCAGATTCCATACAACTTATCGTGCGCGAAGCGGGGAAAACACTCATTCAGGTGATTGACAACGGCTGCGGCATGAGCGAAACCGATGCCCGCATGTGTTTTGAACGACACGCCACTTCCAAAATAAAAACCATTGACGATTTGTTTGCCATTCGCACCATGGGTTTTCGGGGCGAAGCTATGGCATCTATAGCGGCAGTAGCACAAGTGGAAATGAAAACCCGCAAATGGGGCGAGGAACTTGGCGTGCGCCTAAACATAGAAGGCAGCGAAGTGAAATCGCAGGAACCTTGTCAGTGCAGCGAAGGCACGAGCATCAGCATCAAGAATCTGTTTTACAATGTGCCAGCCCGCAGAAATTTTCTGAAATCGAATCCGGTGGAAATACGCCATATCATTGATGAATTTCAACGAGTGGCTTTATCCAATCCTGACATTTTCTTTTCTTTAACTCATAATGAAATTGAACTGTTTCATCTGAAGCCCGGCAATCTGCGTCAGCGCATTGTGGGAATTTTGGGCAATCAGTTCAACGAAAAATTGGTGCCTGTTGAAGAGCAAACCGACATCGTAAAAATTTATGGTTATGTGGGCAAGCCTGAGTTTGCGCGCAAAACCCGTGGTGAGCAGTTTTTCTTTGTCAACAATCGGTTCATTCGAAATAACTATCTCAATCATGGAGTGTTTGCCAATTATCAGGAACTGATTCCGGCAGGCAGCTTTCCTTTCTTTGTTTTATTTATTGATATAGACCCCGCGCGCATTGATATTAATGTGCATCCCACCAAGCAGGAAATTAAGTTTGAAGAAGAAAAAATTATTTACACGTTTGTACGTGTAGCGGTGAAACATGCGCTGGCAAAATTCAGTGTAACACCTACCCTCGATTTCGAGCAGGAAACTTCATTCAATCAGTTTGATAATAATAAAGAGCCTTTTTCTTCCGAAAAATTGGAGCGGTTTCAATCCCCACCCGGAGCGGTGCGCACACATGCTTCTGTTTCGCTGAAAAAAGAATTTTCAAAACCATCGGTGGAGCAGTGGGAGCAGTTGTATGAAATAGCCAAGAACGAACCCGAACCTACTCCGCCCATCACTATTCCGAGCGAATGGGACAAAGACATTGAAAAAGAAAACGCACCCGTTTCTGAAAAAGAACCTTATCAGTTGCAACAGAAATATGTGTTGTCTGCCATCAAGTCGGGGTTTATTCTCATTGAGCAGCAAGCCGCGCATGAGCGTATCATTTACGAACAGGTGCTTCATGCTTTGAATGCCAACAAATCATACACGCAAAAACAATTGTTTCCGCAAACCATTCATCTGCCGCCTTCCGATGTGGCATTATTGAATGAATTGCTGCCCGAAGTGCAGGCGTTGGGTTTCGATATTCAGCCTTTCGGAAACGATAGTTTTGTGATTCACGGAATGCCTGCCGACATCGCTTCGGGCAACGAACAAGATGTGTTGGAACGCCTGTTGGAAGATTATAAAACCAATCTTTCGGTGTTGAAACTGTCGCGCAGAGAAAGTTTGGCACGCTCCATTGCACAGCAAACTTCCATCAAATCTGGGCAAACACTTTCGGTGCGCGAAATGCAAATGCTGATTGACCAGTTGTTCGCTTGCGAACAGCCATACATTGCGCCCAACGGGCGACTCACATTTATTACTTTTGAGCAAAATGAACTCGAAAAACGTTTTGAACAGAAATCCTGAATTAGCTGCCGATGAGTGATTACCGCCCCGCCCAATTTAATCTGTTGCCCGAAGTTGTAAAAAACCTGCTCATCATTAACGGCTTGTTTTTTTTAGGCACGCTTGCCGCACAAAATTTCGGAATAGACTTATTAAGAATTTTAGGTTTGCACTATATCCATTCTGAATATTTCAGTCCGTATCAGTTTGTTACGCACATGTTCATGCACGGAAGTTTTCTGCATATTTTTTCCAACATGTTTGCCTTGTGGATGTTTGGCACCATGCTCGAAAATTTTTGGGGCGGCAAAAGATTCTTGATATTTTATTTCTTCACAGGCTTGGGCGCAGCGCTCATTCATTCGGGTGTTTCTTATTATGAAATTCATACTTTGGAAAAAGCGGCTGATGTTTATTTGAATAATCCGGGCTATGAATCGTTTAAGGTTTTTGTTGATGGAAATATTTCAGCAACGCCCACACTGCATGATTTTATTAATGACTGGGCTGCTACGGGCGGTTCTTCGGCTTATTATTCTGAAGCTGAAAAATTTGTGAACATGATTGTTCGCAGCGCACAAAATGTTCCTACCGTAGGTGCATCGGGAGCGGTGTTTGGCGTGTTGTTAGCTTTCGGAATGTTGTTTCCTAACACAGTGCTCTATATCTATTTTTTCCTTCCGCTGAAAGCCAAATATTTTGTGATTATTTATGCAGCCTTCGAACTCTATGCTGGCTACCAAAGTATTCAGGGCAATATGACAACCAATATTGCCCACTTCGCGCACTTAGGCGGTATGTTGTTCGGTTTTATTCTCATCAAATACTGGCAGAAAAATTCGAGAAGGTTTTATTGATTTTCAATCTTAATCTTTTCTCCTAATTCATATATCTCGGAGATTTCTGGAATGGCTTTTTCTCTTTCAATTGTCCGATAATACCTATAAGCGTGAGTTCATGCGAGCCACTTTGATTGGTGCGTAATGCGCCAAAATCGAAGTCATAAGAATAACTCAACAAAACACTTTTGGTAATATACACGCCCAGCAATCCTCCAATATCATCGGTGCTGCGATAAAGCAAGCCGGTAACCACCCGCTTGTTAAAAGTGAAATTTACATTCACATCTGCCTGAGTAATGAATACGCTGCTGCGCACAAACACGGCAGGGGTAATGGTGAGTTTCTTGCTTGCATTCCAGTCGTATTTGGCATAACCGAAGTAATGGCGGGGCACCCGAAACACGGTAGCTTTTGGCAAGGACTGGTCGAGGTGTGTAACAGACGCGCCAATGGTGAGTCCATGCCCTTTAAATTCCAAACCCAAACCGACATAAGGCTTGAATAAACTTTCATTCGCACCCATAGCGCTTTGGTCGCCACCATCCTGAAAAATAAGTTCGCTGCCCCTGATGGCTTTGTTGAGCAAACCCAAACTGATGCCTGCAGAAAGAAAAGCATTATCGCCCAACCGCTGACGATAGGCATAAGAAAAACGCGCATAAAAAGAGCGCTCTTTACCCAACATATCATTGGCAATTACTAAGCCCAAGCCGCCCTTCACTTTGGGCACATAGCCATAAGCGTTAATGAGTTGAGTGGATGGTGCGTCTTTAAATCCTATCCATTGCTGACGTGCCAACACGCCCACATGAATATCGCGGGCATTACCTGCCGCGGCAGGGTTAAACACATGCTCATGATACATGAAGTGTGTAAACATGGGTTCGTTTTGCGCCTGAGTGCCGAGCGCCACAAGCGTCAGTGCGAGGATGATAAGGATTCTCATCGGTTGGTTTTGTTGGTTTATGTTCATTTTTTTCGATATTTTTTCACTTTAATCCGTCAGCTAAAGCAGACGGCAATCTAATTTCCAATAATCAATCTCACTTCTAAAATTTTCACTCTAAAATCTGACTTCTTTTATCATCCCCCCTCCCTTGGTCCTACTCTACGCAGTAGGAAACTTCGCAACCGCCACAAATCCACCCGCAAGGGGGACACATTTCATCTTTCAAACTTCATCCTTACTTAATTCAGTAGGAACTAATCCAATCTCAACATTTCAATATCTCAACATTACAAAATCATAAATCAGATTTCAGCCCTCAGAAATCAGAAATCCAATCTCATGTCTCACTACTCAATTCTCACTACTCTTATTAATTCACCACCTTAAAAGTCGTTCTCCGGTTCAACTGATGTTCATCTTCGGTTTTGGCATTTTTCACTACGGGCTGCTGAAAGCCGAAGCCTTTGTATGAAAGCCTTGCCGGATTAATTCCTTTTTCCACCAAATATTCCACTACCGATTTTGCACGGTTGTCCGAAAGTTCAAGATTGTATTTGGGTTGTCCGCGCTCATCGGTATGCGAATAAATTTGAATGATGGCATCGGGCGTGTCTTCCAACAACTTCACCAATTTATCTAAGTTGGGTTTCGACTCTTCGCGCAGCGTGTAGCTGTTGTAATCGTAATAAATATTGTCAATTCTTATTTCTTCTTTCGGAATGCGCTTAATGACGAAATCGTAGTTGTTTCCGGTAGCTTTTGAAAATTCTTTGGAATACATTTCCCCTTCGGTCGAAAGTTTTTTCGAATCGCCAAAATATCCGGGGTTCGATACATTGATTTTGTATTTCTTGTTTTTATCCAACTGAAATTCATATTCGCCTTTGGCATTGGTGGTAGTCGAATAGCTTTCGCCATCTTCTGTAGACAAAACCACTTTAGCGCCCACTAAAGGGCTGTTTTCATCCACATCCGTAACTCTTCCTTTCACGGTGAGTTTAATAGGCGTGATGAAACAATAATAAATATCGTCAGAGCCAACACCACCGGTGCGGTTCGAAGTGAAATACCCTTCGCTGCGGTCGGCATTAAACACCATAAAGAAATCATCGCCACTACTGTTGAAAGGTGCGCGCATGTTCACCGGCTTGCCCCATTGCCCGTCTTTTTTCACCGAATAAAAAATATCCAAGCCGCCATATCCGCTATGCCCTTCTGAAGCGAAATACAATACTGTGTCGTTGTAGAGTGTCGGAAACATTTCATCAAATTCGGTATTGATGGCAGTGAGGTTCACGGGGTCTTCCCAACCTAATCCGCGTTTTTTCATTGTCCAGATGTCGGTGCCACCTAAGCCGTTGTCAAGTTTTGAAACAAAAAATAAAGTTTCACCTTTCGAGTCAATGGCGGGTTGTGCAATATCAATTTTTGAATGAATGGGCGTGATGATGGCTTTGGGTGTGCTCCAGGTATTGTTGATGTCGTCATATTTGCTTTCCACTATGGTGCAGCTTTCGCCTTTGCCGCTGCCGGTGCATTGAGTGAAGTAAGCCGTTTTATTGGCTTCACAGAAAGTAAAACCGCCATCGTTGAATTTCGATGAAAGCGTGGTGATGAGCGCGGGCTTGCTCCACGATTTGTCTTTGTTGTTGTAGGTGGTTTCATACAAATTTGAAAAACCCTGTCCGTCATACGCATACACATCCGATTCTTTTTGCCCCATTCTCGAAGAAGTGAAAACGAGTTTGTTTTTCACCCACACAGCACCATAGTCGCTGAATTCTGAATTGATTGAAGAGACATTCTGAACCGTGTAGATGGAGGGTTGCTCCTGAGCATTTTGCGCAAACTTACTTTGGTTCAACATGCGCAGCGCGTCTTTGTCGTTGGGCATTTGTTCCAAAAAGGCATTCAGTTTTTTTTCGGCTTCAGCATACTTGCCCTCCTGCATCAATACGTTTGCCTGCAAAAAAACGGCATTGGGTTCGGCATATCCGGCTTTGATGGCTTTGTCGTAAAATTCGAGCGCTTTATCAGACTTGCCGGTGTAGCGGTAACATTCTGCTATGCGAAACAAAATATTTTCCAAATCGCGCTTGGGTTGTTTTTCCAGAATTTTATTGTAGTAATCGAGCGCTAGAGTGTATTGACGATTGTCGAAAGCTTCTTCTGCCAGCTCCATACGGGTTTGAGCGGCAGCCATCAGAAAATTCATCGCAAACAAAAAGCAAAAAATGTGTTTCATGGTTGGTTGTGTTCGGTTTCTTATTCCTGAATCAATAAAACAGTTCCCTTCACAATATTATCTCTGTCGGTAATATCCTGAAGTGTAAGAATATAAAAGTAGGTGCCGGGCGAAACTTTGTTGCCTTTGTAAGTGCCGTCCCAGCCGTCAATGCCACGGTAGAGTTCCTGCCCCCATCGGTTCATAATAATGAGGTCGTAGTTTTTCAGGAAGAAATCATTTTTGCCATCGCCATTGGGCGTAAAAGCATTAGGGAAATCGCGCAGTTGAATCACCAAATGTTCGGGCTTGCTCAGGCAATCGCCATCGCGGGCAATCACGGTGATAGTATCATTGTCTTTCAGTTTGCTCGAAGCAAAAAAGTTTTCGCTTCCAAACTGAAACGATACGTCATTGATGAAAAACTCATAGCTGTCCAAACCATCGGGCAGAGCCGTTATGGTAATAACTTCGCCCGGAAACACCGCGTTGTCCTCCTTATCACTGATGAGCGTAATGACAGGCAATTCCTGAACATTCACTATTACTTCTTCTCTGGCACCTGCCAATCCGCAATCGTTGTCTGAGCGCGCATCCACATAAAACGAAGTAGTAGTATTCAGAATCGGTGTGATGTAGATAAGTCCGGTTCCCAAAAGATTACCGCCATTCATGGCATCCCACCATGTAACTTCACTGTTGACTGGCAAAACTTCTGCCGTGAGCACAGCCGAAGCGCCTTCGCAAATAAATTTATCATCTGCTTTCAGAATCTGCGCGGCATTTAAAACAGTAATATTAATTGGAATTCGTCCGGCAAGCAGCCTGCAACCAAATTCATTTTCAGCATCTATATAATACACCGTAGTAGTTGAAGGCGTTACCGTAAACGGACTGCTACCCACCGGAGTTGTAGCGGTAGGGCTATCGTATATATGATAAGAAACAGTGCCCCCCGAAGAACCGCTTACAGTAATTGTAGCGCTTTGTCCAAAGCAGATAGAAGGATTATTGACACTCACATTCGGAACAGAAGTAACAGGATGCACCACAACATTCGCAGTTTGTACGGCAGAATTTCCACAGGTGTTTCCGGCAGTTATGCTGATGGTATAATTTCCTTCGGAAGAAAAATTAATGGTAACTGTATTGCTGCCCTGACCATTGGTAATGGTGGCTCCCGAAGGAACGCTCCAGGTGTAGCCCGTGGCATTGGTAACCGGGTTTACTGTGAATGTTGCTGTGCCCGCACACACTTCCAAATCGCCTAAAATTTCGGCAGGCATATCGGGCGCAGGCGGCTGAACGGTAACAGTATGTGCAATGGGCGTGCTGCTTCCGCAGTCGTTTGAAGCAATGAGCGTGATGGTATAAGTGCCCGGAACATTGCCCCAGTCAATCACTATTTGCTCGGTGCCCTGACCGGAAACTATGGTTCCGCCACCACTCAAAGTCCATTGGTAATCGGTAGCGTGCAGCACCAATCCGGTAGTGTAAGTGGCTTCGCCACCACACGAAGTAGTTTGCCCGGTAATTGCCAAAGGCGCGTTGGGTGCATCGGGCCTGATATTTATCGAAAGAGATTGGGGTTGACTGCTGCTGCAATTGCTCGAAGGAATCACCGAAACCGTTTGGGTGGAGTTGGGAGCGTTCCAAGCCACAGTTATACTTTCCGTTCCCTGACCTGTAAGTATATTTCCTCCGGAAGAAGCCGTCCAAGAATAGCCTGTTGCTCCCTGAACCGGTTGAATGGTATAGGATCCGGTTTCGCCCGGACACAATGAAGTATCGCCATCAATATGGCCGACCACTAAAGCTACACCGGGCTGCACATGGATGATGAGTGTAGTATCTAAACTTGTCCCACAGATATTTTCGGCTACTACAGAGAGGGCATAAGGTCCGCCATCGGTGGTCCAGTCAATTTCTATTGAAATAGTACCTTGCCCTGAAATAATATTTCCGCCACCACTCAATGTCCATTGGTAGCTAACGGCATTGGCAATTGGTGTAGTCGTATAAGTCGAAATTCCCGGGCATGGATTATCATTTCCTGAAATAATGGAAGGCGCGGCAGGTGCGCCCTCAATCACTGTTACATTAGTGGTGGAAGCAGCAGAACTTCCGCAGGCATTTTCTGCCACTACCGAAATAGGGAAAGTGCCCGATACCGCAGGAAACGAAACTGTAATATTGTTAGTGCCTTGTCCCGAAACCAAAGTAAGCGGGAAGCCTATGTTCCATTGATAACTGGTGGCTCCCGGCACGGCAGCAATAGAATAATTATGATTGCCCGCACAAACGGGCGATGCTCCCGTGATGGCGCCAGGAGTTGCCGGAGGGTTAGCCACCACTTCTACATTTAATATGGCTGCGGTGCTGCTGCCACATAGATTATCGGCTGTTACCGAAACGGTGTAATTGCCTCCGCTTATCCAGTTGATGGTGGCATTGTTGGTGTTTTGTCCTGCCGAAACAAAACCGCCTCCGCTCACCGACCACGTGTAGCCCGTGGCACCCGTTACTGCCGGAACAGTATATTGTGCCGTGCCGACACAAACAGGACTATCGCCCGTAATGGGTCCGGTCGAAGTGGGCGGGTTGCTCGATACCGTTACGGCAATGGTGGTTCCTGTATTTCCGCAGCCGTTGGAAGCCGTTACCGAAAGGGTGTAAGGTCCACCGGGCGTAGTCCAGTTTACGGTAACAGGATTTGCATTTTGCGGACTGCTGAAAGTGCCGCCTCCCGAAATAGACCAATTGAAGGTGGAAGCTCCGGCAGCAGTGGCGGTATAGGTTTCAGAGCCGGGGCATACATTAGTTTGCCCTACAATGGAAGCCGAAGTGGGAGGCCCACTTTGAACCGTAACCTGATAAGTGCCGGTTACACTTCCGCAGGAATTACTCGTTGTAACCGATATGGTATAAGGTCCGCCAACAGTTGTCCAATTAATCGTAGCTTGATTGGTTCCCTGACCTCCGGTAATATTTCCCTGAGCCGGCACCGACCAATTATAGGTAGTGGCTCTTGGCGAATTCACACTGTATATTTCTGCAATGCCGGGGCATACGCTGTTGTTGCCCGAAATAGTTGCCTGCGTGGGTGCGGCAGGAAGCACGGTAACGACCACCGAAGCGCGTGCGCTCACACATCCCGCGTTGGCATTATCATCGGCTTCAACATAATAGGTAGTAGTGGTATTGGGCGAAACCTGTAAAGGAGCCGCGCCAATGGAAGTGCCCCCGCTTGCCTGTGTGTAAACCCGGTAAGTAACATTCGTTCCTCCGCTTGCCGAAATGGTAACAGGTGTTCCCGGGCAAACATTATTGGGCGAAGCGCTCACGGTGGGTGTGGGTGGCGGTGTGCAGGCTATAGTGCGGCAAAGAACATTCACTCCGGGGGTTGGTGTTGTAACAGTAGGAGTAAAAGAGCTATTATTTACGGTATTCGCATTCCAACTATTATAGTGTGGGTCTGCATAGGTGTAAGAAGGAGCATTGTTAGAAGTAGATAAATTTGCAGCAGGGCAATCTGCCGGTGCATTACCTGCCGAATCGGTTTTCACAATTTGCATATCGAAATTAGTACCGCCTTGCCCTAATGTTGCACTAATAAATCCTCTATCGGCTGTTGCGCTTCCATTAGGTAAAATTGAAAACAAACCCAAATCGTATGACCTGCCAAATATCACGCTGTTATTACTCGGGTTAATTTTTATAATTCCCTGCCCAATTTGAAAAGCCAATGGATTAAGATATTGCCCAATAGCTGCATAGTTGCCATCAAAAGTTTCAAAAAAATTACTCACAATCATAGTTGTCAAAAATCCGGATGTGCTGTATCTTCTAATCCAGGTAGGGTTTGCCCAACCACCGGAAGCAGCTAAACGCATAAATAACATGCTTGAACCATCTTCGCCTGCTAATATTGGCAAGCCTGCTCCTGTTTTCTTAATAGAATATAATCTTTTGCTTGAAGCTGTGGCAGTGGTAGAAGGTGCATCAATCTGTCGGTGGTAAGTGATTGCTCCGGCAGTTGTAGTTTTTAAAAACAAAGCATCGTTCGAAGTAGCATCATCACCATCAGAATTTGTATTCGTTCTGAAATCATTTACATCATACATGCCTACTGCAATGTAACCATCGTTTACTTCCACTACATCTGTAAATGATGCATCATTATAAATTCTATCGGCAGGAGCTTTACCCGAATTTTTATAATAGCGTGTTACCCGATGCCATAAATGATTTCCATTAGCATCGAATTTCACTATCAACGGAGAACCAATTCTTTCTGTTTGAGAGTTTCCATCTGCATCGGTATAAGTGATGGAAGAAAATTTAATTTCCGGTCCGGCACCATCGGGGTCGTAGCCGGTTACATAGCCAACTGCCACATATCCTCCATCACTTGTTTTAACTATTCTGTTTAAAAAAGCTCCGTCAGCCTGAGCAATAGAAAAGTTTCTTGAAATAGTGGGAGTTCCGGCTGCATTTAATATCATAATAAATGCCCCACCCGTTTCTGTGCCGCCACAGGCATAATAGGTGTTAGATGCCACATCGCGTTTTAAATCGTTGATCTGCATCGAAATACTACTGGTGTATCTTCTTGACCAAACCAGATTGCCCGCACTGTTTACCTCTGTAATGGTTGCTGTTAAAGGAATGATATTAGTGTTCCATCCTACAAGAACATAATTGCCGTTGGTGAGCGCATCACCTGCTGTGGAAGAAAAATCGAAATTGTTGAAATCATAATTAATTCTGAATGTGGTTTGCTGCGCGGAAGATTTTTCAGAAAAGAGAAAAAACAATAATAAAAAAAACCCAATGCAGTAGCGCAAAATCATGAAGTAATAGTTGGTTTTCATATCCATTTCAGTTGTTGATTATTGAAAGCGAATATGAAAATACGTTTATCCTTGAAATTTAAAACCTGCGATATATTTTCTCCTGCCGAAATGAACATTTACTTTGTGATTAAAACATTTTTAAAATGCTGAATATTCACTCATTTCGTCTAATCCTGAATCAGCATTACACTTCCTTTTACAATATTATCTCTGTCGGTAATGTTGGGTAGTGTGAGAATATAGAAATAAGTGCCGGGGGCAACTTTTTTTCCTTTAAAGGTGCCGTCCCACCCATCGGTGCCCCGATACATCTCCTGCCCCCAACGGTTCATCACCACCAAATCGAAGCCTTTCAGAAAAATATCGTTTCTGTTATCTCCATTAGGTGTGAAAGCATTGGGGAAGTCGCGCACCCGAATAATACCTTCGGCATCTAAGGCAGGGCAATCGTTATTGATGGCTTTCACCACCACGGAATCTCCATCGCTGAAGCGTGATGAGGCATAAATATTTTCTGCTCCTTGCTGAACAGAAATACCGTTAACAAAGAATTCATATCCTTGCAATCCATCGGGCAAAGCGGTGAAGGTGATAACCTCGTTGAAAAAAACCGCGTTTTGGTCTTTATCGCTCACAAGTGTCAGTTGCAACAGTTCAATCACATTTACTTCAAATCCGATTCTGCCGCCAGCGTTTTGGCATCCGGCAGGCGAAGCAGCCTGTGCATAAAATACGGTGGTTTCGGTCAGGTTATCCATTACAAAAGTGCTGCCCGTGCCTAAGAGGGTTCCACCGGTGAGGCTATCCCACCAGGTTACTACACTGCCGGCAGGTGTTGCCGTTGCGGTAAGCGCTACGCTGCTGTTGTAACATGCCGTTTCACTTTCGGCAGAAATGATTGGATTGGAAGCAGCGCTGTTGACAGTTATCGTGGCGGGTGTTCTGCCACCAGAATTTACACAGCCAAACTCATTCAAAGCCTCGGCATAATAAGTGGTAGTGGCGGTGGGTGAAACGCTCAGCGGGCTATTGCCCAATAAATTTCCGCCTATGGCAGCATCAAAAATCTGATAGGAAATATTTCCTCCGGAAGAACCCGATGCTGTAAGCGTAACGCTTTCGCCTTCACAAATAGTGGCGTTGTTTACTGTGAGCAAAGGAACTGTTGGCGAGGGGAAAATGGTAACTGAAACAGTTTGAGGAGGTGAATTTCCGCAGGTATTTCCGGCAGTAACACTCACAGAATAAGTTCCGGGAGCGCCCGACCAGTCAATGCTGAGCGTATTGGTGCCTTGTCCGTTAGTGATGACACCTCCTGCCGAAAGCGACCAATTATATCCTGTTGCTATGGGGTCGCTTGTAACGGTATATTGACTCACGCCCGGACAAACTTCAAGATTACCACTGATAGCCGAAGGTTGCGCAGGCGCACCGGGCAGAAGTGTAACCGTGATTGAAGCAGGCGCGCTTACCCCGCAGGAATTTTCGGCTGTAACATTCAGATTGTATGTGCCGGGATTTGCGCCCCAATCAATATCTACTTGTGTGGTTCCGTTGCCCGAAGTAATCGTGCCGCCACCGTTGGGCAATGTCCACTGATAATTGCTTGCGTTCAGAACAGAATTAATGGAATAAGTTTGAATAGCATTGGCACAAACAAAATTTTGTCCCGAAATATTGGCAGGAGCATCAGGGGCGCCCGGCAATACGCTAACATTTAAAGTAACGGGTTGGCTTGTGCTGCAACTGTTACCTGCCGTTACCGACACGGTATGATTGCCCGATTGTGTCCAATTCACTAAAATCAGATTAGTGTTTTGTCCTGAAGAAATATTGCCTCCACCGGAAAGTGTCCAGGTATAAGTGTCTGCTCCGCTCACCGAAGGAATAGAGTAGGTGGCGGTACCGGGACACAAATTATCATCGCCCGATATGGCAGCAGGAACCAATGGTGTTCCGGGTTGAACATTGATTGCAAGCGAAGAAACAGTACTGCTTCCGCAGGCATTTTCTGCCAAAACAGAAAGGGTATATGGACCACCTGTTGTTATCCAATTAATGTTTATTGAAGTAGTTCCCTGACCTGTTTGAATATTGCCTCCACCGCTGAGTGTCCATACATAATTCGTTGCACCGGAAACGGCTGTAATACTGTATGCACTCGTGCCCTGACAAGGATTATTGTTTCCTGAAATAACTCCCGGCTGTGAAGGTGCTCCACCGATAACCGTAACCAAAGAAGATGCAGGCGATGAATTTCCGCAAACATTTGAAGCCACTACCGATATTGTATAAGTTCCAGCTGTAGAGGGCCAATTCACTGTAATACTTGAAGTGCCCTGCCCTGATTGTATGGTTCCGGGCGACTGCACCGTCCATGTGTAATTGGTAGCTCCTGTTGCCGTAGCGGTATAAGTATGGTTACCCGGACAAACATTCGTATTGCCGGTAATGCCCCCCGAAATTACCGGAGCATTGGCTACTACCGTTACCTGCAAGGTTTGTGGAGCGCTGCTGCCGCAAATACCGTTGGCAGTAACCGAAATAGTATAAGTGCCGCCACTCACCCAATTGATATTCGCATTGGTAGTGTTTTGTCCCGAAGCAATGGCTCCTCCGCCACTTACGCTCCAGGTATATCCTGTAGCGCCACTCACAGACTGTATGGAATAACTCTGATTGCTTAAGCAAATATTGTTGCCTCCGGTGATGGGTCCGGGTGTGGAAGGAGCGCCCGGTTGCACATTCACCTGAACGGTTTGAGCGGTGCTATTGCCACAAACATTCTGAGCCACTACTGAAACAGTGTATGGTCCCCCGGCAGTAGTCCAATTGATGGTTGCCGAAGTGGAAGTGCCTCCCGAAACTATGCTTCCGCCACCACTCACGGTCCACTGATAAGAAGTAGCTCCGCTCACCGAACCTATGGAATAGGTTTGTTGTCCGGTGCAGGGGTTCAGATTGCCAGTGATGGCGCTCGGTTGAGCCGGTGGGGTTGCGGTTACGGTAACCTGTAAAGTTCGAGCAGTGGTTGTACCGCAACTGTTGGTGGCTGTAACCGAAATGGTCCAGGTGCCGCCTTGTGTCCAGTTTACCGTTGCCGAGGTATTATTGCCTGTAATGGTTCCTCCTCCATTCAGTGTCCAGTTGTAGGAGGTGGCTCCACTTACCCCGCTGATGGAATAATTCTGATTTCCCACGCACACATTGTTCGAGCCTGAAATAGTGCCGGGCTGAGCAGGTGCATTTTGGGTTTGCACTTGCACCGATGCACAAGAGCTCTGACATCCGCTCACAATATTTCTTGCAAAATAGGTAGTAGTTGAAGCAGGCGAAACCGTAACGGAAGCCCCCGTGCCTAATTGTGTGCCACCGCAAGTTCCCGAATACCAGACAGTATTCGAACCGGTATTATTGCCACTTAAAGTTACTTGTTGCCCTGAGCAAACCGGATTGGGGCTGGCTGTAAGGTTAGAAGGAGCCGAAGGTGCAGGATTTACAGTAACAGTATATGAAACACAGGAGGTTAATGCGGTGCCATCGCAGCCGGCTGTGTTGGCAGCAAAATAAGTGGTAGTTGTAGCTGGCGACACCGTGATAGATGTTCCGGTGCCTGTCGAAGTGCCACTGCAACTGCCGGTAAACCAACGGGTAGAACTGTTACCTCCATTGGCAGTAAGCGTAGTGCTGCTGCCTTGACAAATGGTGTTAGTGCCGGTAATGGAAGAAGGCGGGTTGCTCGAAGGAGCAGAGGTAAATGTGAGTCTCACGTTGGCGCGGTTGCCACTGGCACTGATGAAGGTTGGAAGGGCGTTGGGGTCCCAGTAAAATCTGCAACGCGTATCGGATGTAACTCCGTTGAGCGATGTTAATCTCCAGGAAGGCGCATCTCCACTCGCGCCTGAGGCGCCCACCGCCACACCGCTTTCGTTGGTAATGAGCACATGCAGGTTATTGATATTGTCATATAAGAAAGGCGCGTTGAGCGTTATGGTTTTCCAGCCCGAACCTCCGGGCGATGCACCACCATGATTGAAGGAGCCGCTAAACACCTGAGTATATCCTGCTGTGCTCCAGTTACCTGTGGTGAGAGAAACAGCAGAACTATTTTTCATATATACCTTCACATTATTACAAGTGGAAGTTGATGAATTTTGAGCATCCTTATAAAACTGAATATTAGTGATGCATCCGGGTTGGTTCCAGGCAGGTGAAGCATTGATGCCGTTGCTTCCGGCATTCCCGTTAATTTCGGCTTTGGTCCAAATGTATTCACTCACACTGTAGCGAGCAGGACCGGGAGTTAATGTAGTAGAATAATTTTGCCTGTTTATGGGGTTTTCGCGCTGAATAGTGGTAGCAGTTCCGATTTGAATGGTAGTTTGCGCTTCAGAATTTTTTACCCAGAAAATTAAAAAGGAAAAAACGAGAAATACACGAAAGATTTTATGCATTTGTAAACCCTGTTTTAAAAGGGCTTACAAAATACATGAAAATCTATTCTGGCACACAGGTATCAGCGAGGCAGACTTGCGACTTTTTATTCAAAATATTAAGTTTCAAAAAGAATTTTTCTTGCCTTGTGATAGCGGAGGTTCATATAGCTATTTTATTGAAAGAAATATTATGAAGTTTTGGCTAAGCTCTAATTAAAGCAACATATTAATTGAATATAGAATAAAATTTGTTAGCTATGTATGAAGATAATATAACGCCAAATGATTGACCGGATTAATTTACAGATTCATTCATTTTTCTATCATAAGCCACAGAACTATGCTCAACAAACAGGTTTTTAACAAATCAAGGGTAAGTGGTTGGTTGGTTTTCATATTCTTTTCAGTTGAATTTTTATCTGAATAATAATGAAACGTGGAGTTAATGCTCCCATTAAAAGATAAACCATTCATCAAAGTAAAGCCCAAAAGACAAATTTGCCAACCTTTTTTCTTACAAGACATTAAGGTTTTCGCCTTTATGTTATTTTGCTTTCATTTTGCAAAACGATGTGTTTCAAAAGTGATAAATCAATATAAATCTCTACACAAATTTTTAACCTGAGTTATGGATTATTTTGGCATTAAGTCTAAGAGGAAACTTAATTCTTTCCTACAACAAAGCTTGCCCCAATACTGCTCTTTTTTCAGGAAAAATCTTTAGTAAAATTCAAGCCTATACTTTCCTGACGCTTCGGGGCTCTGCAGATTTTTATTAAAAGAAAATTATTCCAGTGCTGAATACAGATATTTAAAACCACGAATAACTTACGCTGTTGAGCAGCCCAAATTTCACCCTTCGTATTTTTTAAAAATCACCGAAGCGTTGTGTCCGCCAAAACCAAAGGTATTGCTGAGGGCAGCGCGAATATTGCGTTGATGCGGTTGGTTGAAAGTGAGATTCAGATTCGCATCAATTTCAGGGTCATCGGTAAAATGATTGGCAGTTGGAGGAACCATTTGATTTTTCAGCGCCAATACAGAAATGATGGCTTCCACCGCACCGGCTGCACCCAATAAATGCCCGGTCATGGACTTGGTAGCACTGATTTGGAGTTGATAGGCATGTTTGCCAAATACATTTACAATAGCCTTGGTTTCGCTGATATCGCCCAATGGAGTTGAAGTGCCATGCACATTGATGTAGTCAATTTCTTCCGGCTTCATGCCCGCGTCATTCAGCGTTAGTTGCATTACCGTGGCAGCGCCCAACCCGTCAGGATGTGGAGCGGTGATGTGATAAGCATCGGCACACATACCGCCACCGGCTACTTCGGCATAAATTTTTGCTCCGCGAGCCAACGCATGCTCCAAATCTTCCAAAATAAGGCTGCCGCCACCTTCGCCCAATACAAAACCATCGCGGTCTTTATCGAAGGGGCGCGATGCGGTGGCAGGGTCATCGTTGCGCTGCGACATGGCACGCATGGAAGTAAACCCGCCAATGCCCGACTCGCAAACTGCCGCTTCTGAGCCTCCGGTAACAATAACATCTGCCTTGCCTAATCTGATTTGAGTGAAAGCATCAATAATGGCATGAGTAGAAGAAGCACATGCCGAAACAGTAGCATAGTTGGGACCTCTGAATCCATGACGAATGGAAATATGCCCGGGGGCAATGTCGAGAATCATTTTGGGGATGAAGAACGGATTGAACTTGGGTTCGCGACCGGTTACGGTGAAGTAATTCTCCATCTCTTCATCGAACGTGCTGATGCCGCCAATGCCCGAACCCCAGATAACGCCCACCCGGTTTTTATTGATTTTTTCAGAATCAATTCCGGCATCCTTAATGGCTTCGTCAGACGATACCAGAGCAAAATGGCAAAAGCGGTCCATTTTGCGGGCTTCCTTTTTATCCAAAAATGCTGCCGCATCAAAACCTTTCACTTCACAAGCAAAACGGGTTTTGTATTTCGAGGCATCGAACAATGTAATAGGCGCAGCTCCCGACTTGCCTTCAATGAGACTTTTCCACATCGAATGCAAATCGTTTCCAACAGGTGTGATGGCGCCCAGTCCGGTAACTACGACTCGCCTCAGCATCATGAAAAGGTGGTTTATTTAATGTGCTCTTCCAAATAGGAAATAGCCTGACCAACGGTTTGAATCTGTTCTGCTTGCTCGTCAGGAATGGAAATATTGAACTCTTTTTCAAATTCCATAATCAGTTCAACCGTATCTAATGAGTCAGCTCCTAAGTCGTTGGTGAAGCTGGCTTCTGGCGTAACTTCTGCTTCGTCAACGCCTAATTTTTCTACGATTATTTTTTTAACTCTTGCTGTAATTTCAGACATGGGGTTGGTTTTTGATTTTAGAAAATCAGCGCAAAGAAACGCATTTGCGGCTTTATGAGCAAATATGGGATTTTATTTTCAAATTTATGCATATTTAATATTCACATAATGAATGAAAAATAAGGCTGTTTATAACAGATTTTGTTTCCCTAAAATATATTAAACAATTGCTTTCAGTGGAAGCGAAATAATGAACTTGCTGCCTTTTCCCAGTTCGCTCTGCAAATTAATTTTTCCTCCGTGTGCTTCTACGGTTGCTTTCACATAGCTCAATCCTAATCCGAACCCTTTCACATTGTGAATATTTCCGGTAGGCACCCGGTAAAATTTTTCAAAAACTCGTTTTTGCGATTCTTTACTCATGCCGATGCCTTTATCTGCCACTATGATTTTCAGAATATCCTCGGTGCCAAGAGTAGTAACGCTTATTTGAGGGGCTTCTTTAGAATACTTTATGGCATTATCCAGCAGATTGAAGATGATATTGGTGAAGTGAATTTCGTCTGCGGGCAACATGGGTTGAGGCGCGTTCAAATACAGGTTCAGAATTCCTTCTTTATTTTCTATCTGCAACGATAATTTGTCTGCTACTCTTTGAATAATGTTGTGGGCATTTATCATGGTTTTTTTCAACTGCAAATCGCCTTTGTCTAACACTGCCATTTGCAACACTTTTTCTACCTGGTCGCCCAATCGTTTATTTTCATCGTAAATAATTCCGGCATAGCGCAGCGATTTGTCTTTATTGGTGCAGATATCGTCTTTCTTCAGCATTTCGCTGGCTAACGAAATAGTAGCTACCGGAGTTTTCAGTTCATGAGTCATGTTGTTGATGAAATCGGTTTTCATATCAGACAATTTTTTCTGCTGAAAAACAACATTAATGATGTAGGTAAAACAAAGCATAATAATCAGCACCGACACTATTGAAATAATAGACAGTGAACCCAGACTGCGAATGATGTATTGCTTTTGGCTGGGAAAATAGAGAAATAAATAGTTGGGCATGGAGAAAAAATCGTTGGAATACAATACAATCTGATAAACGGTTCCTCTTTTTTGCACTTCGGGGTGGTCGCTTTCCATTACGGTGTTTCCAAAAAAATCTTTTACAATAAATACAAATGGAATTTTAATGCCGTGCTGCTTCATCGAACGCTCAATGATTTGTTGCATTTTGCTTTCGATCATGCTGTCTCGCGTCTCAATTGATTGTTGAAAAAACTGCCGAATCCACTCGTTAAAAATTGCTTGTCTGCTTTGAGCATTCAGCATTATGGTTCCCAACATGGAAGTGTCAGACATTTTTTCTTCCCAGAAATTGTAAATAGAATCGTTGATGTTTGGGTCTTTCTGCTGAAAAGTAATTTGATGGTCTCCGGTGGAATCAAGTATTTGAGTTGCCATCCATTCCATTTGGCTTTCGAGAAGCGAATAATCAATGCCTACATTTGCCCCGAAAGGAAAACTATTGCTTAGTAGTTCTGAAGGAAATTTGCGGTATGAATTTTCGCGCTCGATGCTTGTTGCAACCTCGCTCAAAGCATCATGCACGCTTTGACCGAATTGCTGCTCTTTGAGTTCGATGGCTTTTTTAATCCAAACAAATTGTATCACAAGTATGGCGGTTACCACAATTGCCATTAATACAATTACTGCATTGATTATTTTTTTGTTCACAGCGTAAAGGTAACGTGAGGCAAATGGCGGCAGGCTTTGGCTTAACAAAGTTTAACAGCACATTGCCTGATTAATTTTTTGCCTGCATTTGCTGCGAAGTTTTCAGATTTTTCGATATTTACTCTTAATTATTTCAAATTAAATACGCTCTTGCAAAACCCCGAATTACAAATAGCCGAACAATTTGCCCTTCAAACGGGCAAGCATTTTTTTCTTACCGGAAAAGCCGGTACGGGCAAAACCACGTTGCTCAAAAATATTGCGGCAAAGACCACAAAAAACATTGTGATTGTAGCGCCAACGGGCGTAGCTGCCATTAATGCCGGGGGTGTTACCATCCACTCCATGTTTCATTTGCCGGTTACTTCTTTTATTCCTTCCAACGACTATGTGGATATGAATGTTGCCACCAACCAAAGAGCATTGGCGAGCCATCTGCGATTCAGAAAAGAAAAACTCCGAGTGATTCATGAAATGCAAATGCTCATTATAGATGAGGTGAGTATGGTGCGTTGCGATATTTTAGACGCCATAGATTTTGCTTTACGCACCGTGCGCAGAATCCGCAAACCTTTTGGAGGCGTGCAGGTGATGGTTATTGGCGATATGCACCAGTTGCCTCCGGTAGTGCGCGACCATGAGTGGGCAATTCTGAAACAGTATTACGACAGTCCATATTTTTTCGATTCGCACGTATGGAAAAGCATAGATGCCGCACATGTGGAATTGAAACAGATTTTTCGTCAAAGCGATGAGCGGTTTTTGAGTTTGCTCAACAATATTCGCCACCAGCAATTGGAAGAAGACGATTACGAACAACTCAAAACCCGCTATAAGCCCGATTTTCAACCTACCGAAGAAGGATATATTCTGTTGACTACACACAATCGCAAAGCCGATAGCGTGAATGAAGAAGAACTGCACAAACTTCCCGGCAGAACACATTTGTTCGAAGCCATTGTGAAAGACGATTTTCCCGACCATGTGTATCCCTGCGAAAAAGTGCTGCAACTGAAAGAAGGAGCACAGGTAATGTTTATTAAAAACGATGTGGTGGACGGCATGTATTTCAACGGAAAATTAGCCGTTGTGAAAAAAATTGATGATGGCAATATCATCGTAACCTTTAATGACGATAATCAAGATTATCAACTGAAGCGCGAAACGTGGGAAAATATTAATTACAGTATGGAAGCCGATTCTGATAAAATTCAGAAAAAAGTTGTCGGCACCTTCAGTCAGTATCCGCTGCGCTTAGCTTGGGCGGTTACTATTCACAAAAGTCAGGGATTAACTTTCGATAAAGTAATTATAGATGCCGGGCAATCGTTTGCTGCCGGGCAGGTGTATGTGGCGCTGAGCCGTTGCCGCAGTTTGGAAGGCATTGTACTGCATTCACTCATTCGCCCCAATGTATTGTTTGGCGATGAGCGCATTACCCGCTTCACCGATTCGCATCATGGCGTTCGTGAGTTGGAAAATATTCTGAAAGGCGAAAAACAGGCTTTTGCTTATGAACAACTCATGCAACTGTTCACCTTTTATAAACTCGATTCGGGCATTAGCGATTGGAAAGAAATGCTCATGGAAAAAGATATTCCCGAAAAAGCAGAAGCTGCCCAACTGTTTCAGAATATAGACCGTAATCTTAAAAACATTCATGCCACTGCGGATAAATTTCAGCAACAATTGGAGCGATTGCTCAACGATTACCGGCACGATTCAAAAAACATTTCCGTACTGAAAGAGCGCAGCGCCAAAGCAGTGGAATATTTTACCGAAAAGATTTTTACAGAACTCATTACGCCTCTGCACGAACATATAGCACACATGGCATTCAAGGCACGGGTAAAAAAATATGTGCAACAACTACAGGCTACAGAAGAATTATTCTGGATGAAAGTGAATCAACTATACAACGCTAAGTTTCTCGATGAAGCGATTTACAGCGGAACCATAATATTTACCAAAGAAAAATTGCCTCAGGTAAAAACCTCGCTTACTTCGGGTAAAAAAGAAAAAGGCGGCACCTATAACGATACTCTTGATTTGTATCGCGAAGGAAAAACCATAGAAGAAATTGCCGCCATACGTTCGCTTACGGTTGGAACCATTAAGGGACATTTTGCCAAATGGATAGCCGAAGGCGAAATAAATGTGTATGAGGTGCTTCCGAAAGATTATATTGCTCAATTGCAATCGTTTATTAAACAATACGGCTCAGAAAACTACGCAGCCATGAAGCGCGAACTGGGCGATGCCTTCGACTATTCCGATATGCGCATGGTGCTGAATGGCATGAGGTATAAAAAAGAGGGTGCTTCCTGAAAATTTCCCGCTCCTTTCTTGCTCCCCTCCTGCGTTTCAAATAGCCGGACCGGATGCTGATACTCAACCATTCGCCAAAGGCGAGCGAAGAAGGGAATAATAAAATTAAATGCCTTAAACATAACATTAATACAGTAACTGTAATCCGTTAAATTTTGATTTTTAATTTCAAACATCCCACTTTTTGTGTGTCAAAAATGCCCCCTGAATTTTTAATTTAATATATTGATAATAAATTAGTTAAGTTTTTTTGCTGGAATTTTAAGTGTCAAAATTTGAATTAATTTGCCTTTTTTGAATTATTTTATCATCGAATTTTTGCTTTCATAAATAACCAAAACCATTTTATTATGAAAGCAAACATCACAAAAAAGTTACTGCTGTTTTCCGCCTTATTATTTGTTACATCAATACTTCCGGCTCAGAATTATTTATTGAAACAAGGAGGCGTGAACTCACTTATTTGGCAAGACGGAGCCGCTACAGGAATTTACAATACCACGCCTGCCGCTTCGGTCGAAATAAAACCCAGTTGCCTGACCAATAATATTGCAACATTGGCAATAACCCGCCCATCTTTGTTTTGCGGAGGGGGAACTTCAATGGGCGACCATTTTGTAATCAGACGACAAGTATTGAGCAATTGGGTAACAGATTTCATCATAAAAAGCAATGGGTTTGTAGGCATTGGAGTTGACAACCCCACGAGCAGATTAGAAATTCAAGGAAACGGACATCCCTTAGCAATAAGGGATAATAGCGGCAATGCCATGTTCAGAATATTAAGCAACGGAAATGTTGGAATTGGGGTAGAAAGTCCGGCTGCAAGGTTTGATATAAGGAATACATCAGGCAATTCAATTTTTACTTTTTCAAATACTGGAATGTTTGGTATTAATACAGCTTCGGCAGTAGCCACTTTAGATATTCGCTCAGCTACCCCATTTAATCCGATTATTGAAGCGAAAAACACATTTGGAAATGTGAGGTTTAGATTAAGCGATAATAATCTTGAGGTAAATACCTCGGAGGTAAATCTAAATGCTCAAAGAGTCTTCTTGGGAACCAATATAACTGAGAGTATTACTTATTCCCGAATTGTTATTGGAGAAAACCAAAATGATGGCTCTATAGAATTAATTTCTTCTTATAATTCCTCTGGGCTTCATAACG
>CAZFFP010000015.1:0-53388 GCA_964518215.1 uncultured Chitinophagaceae bacterium | reverse complement strand
TTTTTACCAAGCTGTTGAAAATACATGAGGCTTGTGGTGTAATATCTGGTAAAAGAAATTCGGGCATCGGCAGCCGGACTATTAAAAAGAGTTTTGGACCCGATAATATTATTTGCCGAAACTCCCACTTGCAAAGATTTAACAGTAAGATAAATTCCCGTATTCACTTCGGGTGCTAAAGCACTCACCTGACTATTGGGCAGATAATCATCATTATGATTTACTGAAGATTCATAGTTGCCTTGTGGCGACCTGAGCAGCGAACCATCTAAACGATGTTGAAACAAGCCTGCCGACAAACCAAACGAAATGTTACCGAAATTCAAAGGTTTTCTATATGCGTAAGCTAAATGAATGTGTGTGGTGCGTTGCGCTCCCATCACATCGTTGGCAATAAACAATCCCGCATTCGAATTGCCGACATTCAATGGCGAGTGTGCCGAAAAAGTGAGCAATGCAGGAGCGCCTTCAATGCCCGTCCACTGTTGTCTGTAAAGTGCATTGATATGCACCGAGTTGTCGTAGCCCGCATAAGCCGGATTATACACCAACTGATTGAACATAAAATGCGTATGCTGCTGTGCATTCTGTGCGTCAACATGAATGAAAGCAAGCGTTGCAATGAATAAAAAGAAAAGGAATTTACTCATAATTAGACTTCGGAAAGTTAGTGAATATTATTCACAAGCATTCAACGAATATTGACATTATTGATGGAAAACGAATTCAAATCTTCAACAGCCGCATGGCAAACATTATTTCGGCAATGATAGATGAGCGTTTTATTTTCAACAAATCTATTAGCGGTTAACGGCAATGCATCATTTTCTTTTTCAGAAGCAAGCAAAATGCTTCCGGGCAAAAATGTTTTGGAAACACCGGCAGCAAATGTTTTAAAATCATCGCCCACAATAATGATTTCATTCAGTCCTTTATGTGCATACAACATTTGAACCGCCCAGTTGCCGAACGATAAAGCATGTTTTGCAACGGCTTCTTCTATGCTCAAGAGCATCTTGTCTGCCATTTGATGAAATGCTTTCTTATCGAAAATGATTGCCAGCCTTTTCATATTTTCAAGCATCACCGAATTGCCCGAAGGCGTTACTCCGTCATACACTTCAGTTTTACGAACGATGATATCTTTCTGCCATTTTGGAGTGTAGTAAAACAAGCCCGAACTTTCATCATAGTAATCCTGCACTACAAGTTCCGTAATTCGATGAGCCTCCATAAGATGCGCTGCGTTAAAATCAATTTGATATACATCAATACATGAGGCAATCAAAAAAGCCATATCATCTAAAAAAGCAGGTTGCGTGGCATTGTTGTTCTTATAAGTGTGATAAAATTTGTTTTCGGCTTTGTTGAAAAATTTTTCTTTCAGAAACAACATATTCTTGAGTGCCAGTTGCTTGTATAATTCAGTTCCTGTTGCCTGAAAGCCTTTAGCCAAGGCGCTGCACATTAAAGCATTCCATCCCAACAAAATTTTATCGTCTAATCCAGGGCGCACTCTTTTATTTCTTTGTTGCAATAATTTTTCAGCGCCATTGGTGATGATGTTGTTGAATGAATCAACATCCATATTGTTTTCGCCAGCAAATTCAGGCTCTTCTGTTTTTCGATTCAGAATATTTTTCTCTTCCCAATTGCCCTGCTCCGTTACGTTGAAATATTTGCAGAAAATTTCGCTGTCATTTTTCAGCAACTCGTCTATCTCTTTTTTCTGCCACACATAAAACTTGCCCTCCTCTCCTTCCGAATCGGCATCTAATGCCGCATAAAAACCACCCTCCTCCGACAGCATTTCTCTTTGTAAAAAACCGATGGTTTGCGCTATGGCATGTTTATAATTTTCGCGCTGAGTAATCTGATAGGCTTCAGCCAAAGTTTGCAACAACAAAGCGTTATCATAAAGCATTTTTTCGAAGTGCGGAATCAGCCATGCGTCATCGGTAGCATAGCGCGACAAGCCTCCGCCTATCTGGTCGTAAATGCCGCCTTTCAACATTTTATCTAAAGAAAACAATGCGTGGTTCAATGCGGATTCGTGTTTGTAATAATGATTCCAGCGCAACAAAAAAAGTATGTTGGAAAAATGCGGAAACTTAGGCGCGTTGCCAAAACCACCGGAATGTTTATCGAAATAATTACTCAGATTATTATTATGCGCTTGTAAGGTTCTTTCAAACGAATGGCTTTCGGGAATTTCGTTGAGCAAAATATTTTCTTTGAGAAAAATTTTATCCGACTGCTCAATATGCTTCATCAGTTTTTCCGCTTGCGCTTCAATCGCTTTTCTATTCTCTTTAAAAGAATTGGAAACTCCGAAAAGAATTTGCCCCCACGAATGTCTGCCATAAGCCTGTGAAGGCGGAAAATATGTGCCTCCGTAAAACGGCTGGGCATCGGGCGTGAGAAACATATTGAGGGGCCAGCCGCCCTGCCCGCTCAGTATCTGCACTGCTTCCATATATATATGGTCGAGGTCGGGGCGCTCTTCGCGGTCCACTTTAATGCACACGAAATGTTCGTTCATGAATGCCGCCACCTTTTCGTCTTCGAACGATTCGCGCTCCATCACATGGCACCAGTGGCAAGCCGAATAACCGATACTTATCAAAATGGGTTTGTCTTCGGCTTTTGCTTTGTTCAGCGCTTCTTCGCCCCACGGAAACCAATCTACAGGATTGTAAGCATGTTGCAACAGGTAGGGGCTGGTTTCATAAATCAGGCGATTGGGTTTGTGGGTAGTTTTCATGGGGTAAAAGTATTACTCTTCCTTCAATGTAAATTTGTCTGAAGTATGATTTTTCTTGTTATTCAAAAGTATTCACATATAGTCGGGACGACAGATACTGTTCTGCGAGATGGTTGTCATTGCATCATAAATTTAAGCGTTTTGGTTTTTTTCATGCTTTCATTTCTTTTTAGAAAAGAAACGAAACAAAGAAAAGCGCAAATGGCAAAAGCTCCGCCTGCCATTTGCCGGCTCGCGCGCCATTGCATTGATTGACATGAACAGCTATTTATCTTTATGGTTTTTAAAAAATTATGCTAATCATTGAATCAGGTAAATCATGGTGCAGACAAATAATGTTGTAGCAGATGCTACTGACAGTGAGCATTTGTTTAAGTTGACAAAAGTGAAGTAACATTCTCTTTTCTAAAAATTATTGTTACTTTAATCTCTCAAAGTAATCATCTTTTTATGCAGAATAATAATGACTGCGTATTGAAAATAAAACGTGGAACAATAGAATACTTTTCGATTGTAATTCTCATTTTATTGATTGCAAACTCATTGAGAAATATCGAATGGAACCATTTGAAGTTTATTAACTACGTGAATATTTTCCTTTTAGTTTATGTCGTTCTGATTTTCATAAGAATTTTAATCTACCACAATTACATTAAAGTATCCGGAGACAAAATAATTATATACAATGCCATGTCTTTTGCCAAAGAATTTGGAATTCACGATGTAGCAGAATTGAAAATATCACCTAACATTTTTTCAAGTTCATATTTCTTGTTGAAAAGCGGAAAAAATGTAAGATTGGATGCCTTGAGTCTCAGAAAAAAAGATATTGAGAAACTTGAAGAAATTATTTCAGGAAGGATTTGAGCCTATTAACTTAAAGTATTTCAGTATTAACCTTAACCCCGCTTGATGCATTTTCATACTTAAATGCACTTTAACTATTAGCTATAACTTTGCACAAAAATCAAATTCATTGGCGCATCAGAGTTTTGAAATTATAGTAAAGAAAACCGAAGCTGAAAAAGCTGTATTGGTGGGATTGGTTACTCGCAGCCAAACCGAAGAGCAGTTATTCGAATATTTGGACGAATTGGAATTTCTTGCTGAAACTGCCGGAGCCGCTACGCTCAAAAAGTTTTATCAGAAAGTAGATAAGCCCGATGTTTCCACTTATGTAGGCAAAGGCAAATTAGAAGAAATAAAACTTTATGTAATTGCGCACGGAATTGATTTGGTGATTTTCGATGATGAAATTTCGCCTTCGCAACAGCGCAATATCGAAAAAGAACTGCGCGTGAAGATTGTTGACCGCTCCATGTTGATTCTCGACATTTTCGCGCAGCGGGCACAAACCCTGCAAGCCCGCACACAGGTGGAGTTGGCACAGCATCAATATTTGCTTCCCCGCCTTAAAGGCATGTGGCAACACTTAGACCGTATTAAAGGCGGTATTGGTATGCGCGGCTCGGGCGAAAAAGAAATTGAAACCGACCGCAGAATTATCAAAGACAAAATAAGCAAGCTCAAAGAGCAGTTGAAGAAAATTGACAAACAAAATCAAACCCAACGTAAAAATCGTGGGGAGTTGATTCGGGTTTCGTTAGTCGGATACACCAACGTTGGCAAATCAACCCTGATGAATTTGCTGAGCAAAAGCGCTGTATTTGCCGAAAATAAACTGTTCGCTACGCTCGATACTACTACACGCAAAGTAGTGATAGAAAATGTGCCGTTTCTGCTTTCAGACACGGTAGGATTTATCAGAAAACTACCGCATCATTTGGTAGAAAGTTTCAAATCTACTTTAGACGAAGCTCGCGAAGCCGATATTTTGCTGCATGTGGTAGACATAGCACATCCGGCTCACGAAGACCAGATAAAAACGGTAAATCAAACCATGCATGATATTGGCGTAACCGACAAAAAAATCGTCATGGTGTTCAACAAGATTGACTTGTATGCCGAGCGCCATTTTGATGAATTTCTGCACGATGATATGAAAGCTGAAATTATGCGCACCCTGCAACAAACGTGGCTTAGCCGCACAATGGGCGATGCAGTGTTTATTTCGGCAGTGGAAAAAACAAATATTGAACAACTGCGCGCCAAACTGCTGCACGATGTAAAAGAACTTTACTACGAGCGCTATCCCTATAAAGCGGGCTTTTTCGATTACGGGCAGTTTTACATTTCGGGCAACTAAGAAATCCAGATTCATTCAATAAAAAACAAAACCCCGAATCGCTTCGGGGTTTTGAGTACTGTATATACTTTGAAAAGAATTATGCTTGAGGAGCGGCAGGAGCAGCAGCAGGTTTAGCTGCGGGCTTTTTAGCGGCTTTCTTTTTAGGAGATGCTTTTTTCTTAGCAGCAACTTTTTTAGGAGCCGGTTTCGCAGCAGCGGGCTTAGCCTTAGCAGCACCTTTCTTCTGAAAGTCTTCTACTCTTTTCAGTAAAGTCTGAAACTCTTTAGATTTTACAATCTCGTTTTCTTTAACAAACTGAGTAAATTTTTTCTCAATATCTTTTCTTTTAGCTTCAGCTTTCTTTTTAATATCGTCCACTGCTTTTTTCAATTCGGGTTCTTTAGCCTGACCTTTTTTTACAAGCGCATTGAAAGTGGTGGTAAATTTGTGATTGGTTTCGTCAGCAAGACCTAAGCCTGCTAAGAACAATTTGTGAAGGGCTTCCTGACCCTTGCTGAGTTTTTTTGTTGCCATGATGTTTGGGGGATTTTGGGAGTTAATGAAATTTTATGCAATATTATTTCAATTCACACACAATACAAAAGACAATTGAATAAATCGCAATAAAATGTTGAAAAAAATGCTCTAAAAGCAATTTTATGTGCTTTCAGTACAAAATAATTAAGCTGCCTTGAGTTGTTCTAACTTTTCTTTATTGAGTTTCATGCGGCAGTAATCTCCGGTAATTTCGAACGATTTTACATTTTTTTCCGAAGGCAACTCAAACATAAGGTCGGTCATGATGGCTTCGCAAATGGAACGCAAACCACGAGCGCCTAATTTAAAATCAAAGGCTTTATCAACTATAAAATCGAAAGCATCTTCGCTAAATGTGAGTTGAATGCCTTCGAGTTGGAGTAATTTTTCATATTGCTTCACCAAGGCATTTTTCGGATTGGTGAGAATATCGCGCAAAGCTTTTTTATCTAAAGGATTCAAATGGCAAATCACCGGCAGACGACCTATCAGTTCGGGAATGAGACCAAACTTACGCACGTCCATAGCGCTGATATACTTCAGATAATTGTCTCTGTCAATTCGGGCAGAACGGGTAGCGGCATTGAAACCAATGGATTGTGTTTGCAGACGCGATGAAATAATTTTCTGAATGCCATCAAATGCACCTCCGCAAATAAAAAGAATATTGCGGGTGTCCACTTTGAGCATTTTTTGTTCGGGATGCTTGCGTCCTCCGTTGGGCGGCACCATCACTTCGGTGCCTTCAAGCAATTTCAACAAACCTTGTTGCACACCTTCGCCACTTACATCGCGGGTAATGGAAGGATTGTCGCCTTTGCGGGCAATTTTATCTATTTCGTCAATGTAAATAATTCCCTTTTCGGCAGCTTTAATATCTTGATTGCAATCTTGTAACAAACGCGAAAGGATGCTTTCTACATCTTCGCCCACATAACCCGCTTCGGTGAATACCGTAGCATCAACAATGGCAAAAGGCACATTGAGAAAGCGTGCAATAGAGCGTGCCAGAAGTGTTTTTCCGGTTCCGGTTTCACCTACCAAAAGAATATTCGATTTTTCAATTTCCACATCATCATCATTGATGCGCTGATTCAATCTTTTGTAGTGATTGTAAACCGCAACAGCTATCACTCTCTTGGCTTCATCCTGCCCGATAACATATTGGTCTAAGAATACTTTAATGTCTTTAGGCTTGATACTTTTGGGGAGTGAAAAAGAAAATTTCTTTTCTTGTTTGAACAGGGCTTCGTCCACAATTTTCTGAGCCTGTTCCACGCAGCCCTCGCAAATAAAGGCTTCCGCGCCTTCTATTAAAATGGCAACTGCCTCTTTACTTCTTCCACAAAAGGAACATTTGCTGTTTTTACGCATTATTCAGGTTTTTTCAATCCGAGCACTTCATCAATCATACCGTAGTCTCTGGCTTCATCGGCACGCATCCAGTAATCGCGGTCGGAGTCTTCCATGACCAATTCTTTTCCTTTTCCGGTATGTATGCTGATGATATCGTAAAGCTCATCTTTCAGTTTCAAAATTTCTTTAGCGGTAATTTCTATATCGCTGGCTTGTCCTCCCATGCCGCCTAAAGGCTGGTGAATCATCACGCGCGAATGTTTCAATGCGGAGCGCTTGCCTTTAGTTCCGGCACACAATAGTACCGCGCCCATTGAAGCCGCCATGCCCACACAAATAGTGGCTACATTCGGTCCTACATTTTGCATAGTATCATAAATGCCCAAGCCTGAATACACTACGCCTCCGGGCGAATTGATGTATAGATAAATATCGCGTTTCGGGTCGGTTGATTCGAGAAAGAGCAACTGCGCTATAACGATATTGGCAATCTGGTCGTCAATAGGATAACCGAGAAAAATAATGCGCTCCATCATGAGGCGCGAAAACACATCCATCACGGCTACGTTCATGGGGCGCTCTTCTATAATATTAGGTGTAAGGCTGACAAATGTGGAAGCATATTGCGAAAGCACATTGCTGTTGATGCCGATATGCTTGGTGGCATATTTCTGAAATTCTTTTGAGTCCATAGTGTGGGTTAAAATTTGATGCCGAAAATACGGATAATGGGGGAAATGACAGGAAAGGAGTTTTTGAACACATTACTGAAGTCTATTAATATTTTTACAAATGGTTACAAATCAACTGATGAATATTAAAGCCCGTAAAAGTCACGCACAATATTTTCTTGCCAAACACGCTTATCTTTATTCATTCTAAAAACATGAGCAGTAATAAAAAAACAGCATTGATAGCGGGCGCTACCGGATTGGTGGGCAGCGAATTGTTACAATTGCTGTTGAACAATAGCTATTATGATAAAATCATACTGCTGCTAAGAAAACCTGTAGAAATTACCGATAAAAAAGTGGTTCAGGTGGTTCTTGATTTTGACGATTTGAAAAAACATACCGATTCCTTAAAAACCGATGATGTATTCTGCACCCTTGGCACCACCATTAAAAAAGCAGGCTCTCAGGATGCTTTCAGAAAAGTAGATTACACCTACCCTCTCGAATTAGCCCGCATTTCCAAAGCCCATGGTGCAAATAAATTTTTAATCGTAACAGCTTTGGGAGCCAATGCCAATTCGTTGGTTTTCTACAATCGTGTAAAAGGCGAAATTGAAGACTCGCTTCAACAATTAAACTTACCGCACTTGTATATTTTCCGACCTTCGCTGCTGGTAGGCAAACGCAACGAAAAACGCCCCGGAGAACGCCTGGGTGTTTTTGCTTCAAAAATTATTAATCCATTGCTGCATGGCGCCTTTATGCGCTATCGATCCATTGAAGCCGAAGCAGTAGCTTATGCAATGATGCAAATAGCGCAACATGCTTCCAAAAAATCAGAAATCATCGAATCTGATATGATTCAGAAAATATTCGACAAAAACCAACCCCAATGAACCTTGCCATTGATATAGGAAACAACCTGACTAAAGTCGGAATTTTTGAAGGCGAACGAATTGTTCAATTTCAAAACTATGCCCCGCTCACTTTAGTTGATGTTCGCGAACTGTTCGAAACATATCCCGTAGAAAGTTCCATTGTAGCCGATGTGTCGTTTTATGACAAAAGCATCAACGATTTTCTCAGGGCATCTTCGCGCTTTATGTTGCTGACTCACGAAACGCCTGTGCCATTTACCAATCGCTATCTGTCTCCCGAAACGCTTGGGAAAGACCGCATCGCATTGGCAGCCGGAGCGGTAGATATTTTCCCCGATGAAAATGTGCTCGCAATTGATGTGGGCACCTGCATTACTTACGATTTTATTTCTGCCGAAAAAGAATATCTCGGAGGCAGTATATCACCCGGAATTTCAATGAAGTTCAAAGCATTACACAACTATACTGCCCGTTTACCGCTGCTGAAAAAAGAAAATATAGATTTTTTTATGGGAAAAAATACCGGCCAATCAATTTTGAGCGGGGTTATTAATGGAACCGTAGGCGAAATGAACCATATTATTGATTTATACCAACAACAATACCCCCAACTAACAGTAGCGCTTACAGGTGGAGATGCACCTTTTTTTGAAACCCGATTGAAATATAGGATATTTGCGGTTCCAAATCTGGTATTAAGGGGTTTAAATAAAATATTATCTCACAATGTCGCATAGCCGACAATTACTTTTTTGTCTCCTCTCGCTTACGGTTTTCTGTGTCGGTGCGCAGGAAATTTCGCCCTATTCGCAATATGCAATGGGCGATATGCGAGCGCCCGGATTTACCGCTCAAAGCAGTATGGGGCGTATCACTTCGGGCTTTCGCGACCCGGTGCATATCAATTTCTTCAATCCCGCATCATACTCTGAGTTAAAACTCACCACATTTGAAGGCGGCATTGGCATGGTGAACAAACGCCTTCAAACAGATGCCAATACTTACAAAGCCACCAATGCTTTTATAGATTTTTTGGCATTAGCTTTCCCCACAAGTAAAGGCAGTGCGGTTACCATCGGTCTTATGCCATATAGTTCTGTGAGCTATGAATTTGAACAAATGAGTAGCGTGGGCAATATTGATTATAAGCGGGCTTTCAATGGTTCCGGCACGGTATATCAGATATTTGCCGGCACCGGATTGCGATTCCCTATGAAAAACGATACTGCCACACATTCGTTTTCCATCGGGTTAAATGCGATTTATCTTTTCGGAAAAACACGCTATGTAGAGTTTGTAGATTTTACCGATGATGCCACTTTCTTCGGAACCCGAAAAAACACCAACCTTCAAAACAAAGGATTTGCCTCCAATACGGGCATTCAGTATAAATTACTGTTAAATAAAGAATGGAATCTTATTGTTGGTGCCGATGCATACTTTCCCATTACTGCAAAAACCATTTACAATGATGTTTGGGATCGATTTAGAGTAACGGCTCAGGGTGTGTTCATAGAAGATACAGTGCTTGCTACTACCGATTTGAAAATCAACCGGAGTTTGCCGGTGGAATATGGTGGTGGCGCTATGATTCAATACAAAAGCCACTGGCTGTTCGGAGCCGATATTCATTTCAAAAAATGGGATGCTTTTTCTGATATTCTGCACCCGGGATTTATCTTTAAAAACAATGTTCGATACAATGTCGGCACAGAAATAAAACCTGATTTCAAAGGCAAATCCAAGTTGTTCAAGCGTATGCGGTATCGTTTCGGAGCCTACTACGAAACTGCCTACCTGGAGCTTAATAACAAAGACATTTCGCAGTATGGCATAACTTTTGGTCTTGGTATTCCGGCAAAAGGAACTTTCTCTTTTATGAATCTTGGGGTAGAAATTGGGCAAAGAGGAACCATCGAAAACAATTTACTGCGTGAAACCTTCTTTAGAACTTATATTGGTTTTACGCTTAATGATAAATGGTTTATTAAACGAAAATACGATTGAGATGAAAACAAAAACTTTTACAAGAATTTTTACCGCATTTTTACTTTTCACCGCATTCAGCATTCATGTTCAGGCACAGGAAAAATGTCCTACATGGGGAGCAGATAGTATTAAAACAACGCAAGAGATTTCGCTGTATCGAGAATTCTTCAGACAAAATAATTATAACGATGCTATCGGACACTGGCGATATGTTTTTCAAAATGCTCCCGGTGCGCGCCAAACTACTCACTTAGATGGCGTAAAAATGTTTAAACATTTTGCCGACAACGAAAAAGATCCTGCGCTGAAAAATAAATATATAGATACCGTGCTGCTCATTTTCGACAGAAGGTTAGAATGTTTTGGAATGGATGGTGAAGTGTTGGGAAGAAAAGGTGTAGAAATGGTGATTTATCAACGCGATGAAAAAGAAACTTATGAAACACTTCAGAAATCTATAGACATAGAAAAGGAAAAAACCCTTGCGTTCATCATGTATTACTATGGTTATGCGGCTGTGAACGCTTTCAGAAAAGGTATTCTTAATGAAGAGCAATTGATGAATATCTACAATCAGATTTCAAACATTACTGATAAAAACGTTCAGAAAGGCACCAAAGATGCCGACAAGTATAAGGAAACACAAAACTCCTTAGATGAAGTATTTGCCGGAACAGGAATTTTCAACTGCGAAAACCTGAAAACGCTTTATGAAAAACAATACAAACAAACACCCAATGATAAAGAGTTGTGGAACAAAATCTATAATCAGATGCGTGCCGCCAGATGTGCCGATGACCCAATGTTTATTGAAGTAACCGAAAAGCTTTTCCAATCTGACCCTGATGAAACCAAAGCCCGAATTTTGGCTTATGCCTACATCAGCAACAAAAACTTTTCTAAAGCAGCCAATTATTTCAAAGCAGCTGCCGAGCAAACTACAGAAAACGACAAGAAATCAGAATACTGGCTGAAAGTTTCTGAAATTCAACAATCGTTGGGCGATTTTGAAAGCTCCAGAACCTCAGCATTAAAAGCATCGTCATTCAAACCCAATTGGGGCGACCCTTATTTGCAAATTGGCGATTTGTATGCTTCCAGCGGACCAAAATGCGGCTCAGGAACAGGCTTCGAAAGTCAGGTAGTGGTTTGGGTAGCCATAGATATGTATGAAAAAGCAAAAAGTGTTGATGCCAGCGTAGCATCAAAAGCCAATACCAAGATAAATAACTACAGTAAGTACATGCCATCAAAAGAAGAATGCTTCTTTCGCGGCCTTAAAGAAGGCGACACTTTCAAAGTTAATTGCTGGATAAACGAAACCACTAAAGTGCGTTTCGGAACGGCTCAATAATGGTGTGATGTATCAACGCGCCCGTATAGTTCTATTCAAATATCAACGACTGTCAGCCCTGGTGCTGGCAGTTTTTGTTTTGATGTATATCATCTTCGTTTCGGGCAGCGATGATACTGAAAAATTACAGCAGTTTATTCAATCTGAAAACCTCACCGAAGTAGGCACCGATGTAGAAATTCTCTATACCGAATGGGGCGAGTTAAAAGCCAAAATTATTACGCCCGAACTCACCAGATATCCGGGCGATGAAGGCATCACAGAGTTTCTTAAAGGACTGAAAATTTATTTCTATGATGCCGGCCAGCAAATAGAAAGCAGCATGACCGCCAACTACGGCAAGGCTTTTGAAAAAGAAGAAGAACTCTTAGCCAGAGACAATGTTATTGTGATTAATGTGAAAGGCGAAAAGTTGAATACCGAAGAACTTATTTGGAAGCGAAGAGACAAGAAAATTTATTCCAATAAATTTGTGAAAATTACCACAGCAGACGAAATTATCTTTGGTGACGGCTTGGAAGCCAACGAAGACTTTACCGACTACACCATCAAAAAAGTAAAAGGAACCATCAAAGTAGATGCAAAGGAATTTTAGAAAAATAATTGAATTTATTCTGCTTTTGATGGCTATTGGTTTGCTTACCACAGGCATTTTAAAAGTGGCTTTTCCATCTTTCTTTGGCGCACCCAATTATTTGCTCATTGTAGGCGCAGGCTTAATATATCTTATACAGCGACACTACAAGCGGCAGAGAATCCGGGAGGAGAAAAATAACTTTTAAACCTTTATGAATATTTGCGCTCTTATATGCGCCCGTTTCTTATATGCCTGATAATGATGATGAAATTTTACAACTGTTTTCCAATCCTGCTACCCGTGAGCAGGGTTTAATTCTGTTAATGAATACTTATCAGGAAAGGCTATACGCTGTTATTTTCGGTTTAGCCGAAAATCATGACGACACCAACGATATACTTCAGAATGTTTTTATTAAAATCTGGAAAAACATTGGCGCTTTCAGAGGCGATGCAAAATTGTTCACCTGGCTCTACAGGGTTGCCACTAATGAGGCATACAATTTTCTTAAACAAAGAAATAAAAAAGAATTTGCGGAAATAGACAACAACGCCCTCGAAAATGAGCCCGCTTCTGATATGCTCTCTTCCACTGCCATTGAAGAAAAACTGCAACATGCCATTGATGCACTTCCTGAAAAACAAAAGGAAGTTTTTTTGCTGCGCTATTACGATGAAATGCCCTACCATGAAATGAGCGAAAAATTAGGCACTTCAGAAGGCGCATTGAAAGCATCGTATCATCATGCGGCAAAAAAAATAGAAGAATTTTTATTGAGAGATTAAACCTTTGATGCTGCATGGAATCCAATAACCGTTATGCAACCGCAACAAGACCCTATTAAAAATGAATTGCTCGAAACAGCGCCAACGCTTGCTGCTTTAAAAAAGCAACGGGCTTCAATGCCTGCACACAGCTATTTTGAAGGTATGCAACAAAGAGTATTGGCAACCGTGGCGCTCATTCCTGTCGAAAGAAAAACAGCCGATGAATTGCCGGTTTTCCTGCAATGGATGTTGCATTTGCTTCAACCTAAATATGCCATTCCGGTATTAACAGTTTTGATTCTGAGTATTTCTGTTTCATTGTTTCAGGATAATCAAATATCAAACAACGACATTTCATATCAGGAATACCTTTATTCAGATTTGAACGAAATAGAAACCGAGCTGCTTATTGCCGAACTTTCTGATGCCGATATTGAAGAACTACAAGCACAACTTTTCGCAGATAATTTTTTTACTTATCAGGACTACTTAATCGAAAATATTGACGAGTTAAACCTTTCGGAGGAATTTTTATGAAAACCATCACACACATTTTTACTGCCATTGCTTTGTTAATTATAAGCACCTCGGCTTTTGCACAACAATCAGGGAAAAAAGAAGGCTATTCTGCCGAAAAACGCGAAAAAATAGAATCGCTCAAAGTAGGTTTCCTGACCGAAAAAATGCAACTCACTACTGCTGAAGCAGAAAAATTTTGGCCCGTTTATAACAAGTATAAAGCAGAAATGAAAGCGTTGCGCCAATACAAACGCGACACTCCTGAAATTGGAAGCATGAGCGATGCCGAAGCCGCAAAGTTTGCCGATGCCAAAATCGAACAGTTGGAAAAAGAACTCGCAGTTAGAAAAAAATATCATGCAGAGTTTAAGAAAATACTTCCTATAAAAAAAGTGGCTTTGCTCTATCAAGGCGAGCATGAGTTTAAAAAACAATTACTGCAGCAAACTCAAAAAGGCGGAAAACCTCACCCAGAAGGCATCAGAAAAAATATAGAGCAGTATTAATACTGTTGAAATTGATTTTTGCCGGCACAACAAAAAGCGAATTTAAATTTTCAAATAAGTTCTGAAATATCCACATTCCTTTATTACCTCTTTATAGTATTGAGTATTGCTGAATTTTGCAGCAAACTCTTTCATGTGTGGTCCGGCAATAAAATCTGCGTCCTGAAATTCGGGTTCAATGGCTACTTCGCCATTATAAAAATCATTAAGCTCGCACTTGGCAAGCATCCAGCACAACTTGGCTTTTTGTTCTTTGTTTTTGCAACGCTCGTAAGCAATACGATAATAATTTTTGCATATTTCCATACTCCAAATATCAATTGGAGCTTCCAAATAATTGCTACGGTTGTTGTATGAATTATAATATCCAAATCCAAGCCCGTCAGAATATCCGACATCCCAGACAATGCTACTTGTATAAAAAGTGCGCGCATTGCCGTAATAAGTAAAGTTGTAAAGCCCGTTGGCAAGCAGATAAGCATTATTGCACACATCGCCTGTGTTTCCGTCAACCGATTGTTTTAAAGAAATAAGTTTGTTGAAAAATTCACGCTTGCTGTATTTGATTTTTTGTGGCGCTGCATGGTCGCAGTCGTGGCAATCAACTATGCGAATTACAAACGGGTCGCCATACAATATCTGATTGAAACAATTTTCTGATTGGCTCATTAATTCCTGTGCCCGGGCAAAATCACCGGAATAAATCAATTGAAGCAATTGCCACTCAATAATATCTGCTTCGCTAAAGGGATATATGCTTTTTAGATACTCTTCCCATTTTGTTTTACCCGGTTTTCTCAAAAAATCGAGCATCCGTTGGTCGTTGCCTGCTTCGAAATAAAACCCTGTCTTATAATTGTAATAATCACTAACATATCTGCTGCATATCTCTGATTTTACAGGGTCGTTCAATTCTTCATATTTATCAGCTAGTGTCGAAAAAACAAAGTATCGCAAATTCTCTCTGAAATGATAAATATTTTCGTGCAATGAAAGTCCCCACTGTATCTCTTCCGATAGAAATTCTTGTTCTTGTGTATTGGGTTCGACAGATTTCAGAAACATGAGTAATGAAGTAATTCTGATTTGATTTTTCTCAATTTCATTCAACTGATATTTTTCTGCCGAAACAAAATAATTTTTAGCTGCATCATATTGATTGTTCATAAACGAAGCGTGCCCACATACGATTAACCAAAATTGCAAATCAGGAACTTTTCTTTCGTTACATAACTGTTGGAAAAAACTTTGCAAATGTTCCGCCTGTTTGTTTTCAGCAAAAGGTGGTATGTGTGAATAATAATATTCTTCCCGTTTTTTTCTGAAAACCAATTCTTCCTGAATATTAATGGCACGCGCTGCCAATTCTCTCAGATGTACAGACCCTGGATTGATTTTGTAAATTTCTTTCATGGCGCGCAACGGGTCGAGGTAATAACCCATCATGAACCATAGTTTCACTTTAGTTTCATTGTCGCCTGCAAGATTGAGGGTTGCGTGCCAATCGTTTTCATCGGCTACATGAAAGCTCCACATGGAAGCATTGGGCATGAAATCGAAAAGTACGGCATATATCAAATTTGCCTCATTATATTCTTCCAGTTTGTAGTGGCAAGCTGCTTTAAAGCCCAGCAAACGTTTACTTATGGAAGGTGAGGCATTCAGATTTTTCAGATGCCGGTTGTAAAAATCTATTCCCTCTAGGTAATTTCCCAAATGATACAATTTGCGATTGTGCTGAAACCCATAGCGTTGTTTTAAGAAAGAGTCGGTGATACTATAAAAGTTTTTCTCAAAATTTATCTCTGAAAGATTAAGTCTCTTTTTCTCAATGTTTTCTTCTTGCGAAGCCCACCAATCATATTCAAAAGTGAAAGAAGGCTCTGCCTTTTTTGAAAGATACAGATACTCGAAAAATTGTAGCAGTTGTTTCCGCGAAGCGAAATTAAGCAATGGCGACATTTGCAGCGCAAGACTGTTGTTTTCTGCATGGCGAAGCAAATGCAATAAAGAGTCTATATACTGCACTTCTGCTTTATACACCAGAAAGTTGAGGTTGGTATTGCTGATTTTATTTTGAAAATATACCGCCCATTCTTTAATATTTATGTCGTTGAAATCGTTATTACCACTCATTCTTTCATAGTTGTAAAAAAAATCTGAATTGCCATTGCTGATGTTTGGCGAAAACAAACAATAAGGAGTTTCGTCTTCATACCACCCACCACACCCAAGCGCATAATTGGCAAACAGCAAAAAAACTGCGCTACTTAAAAGCGCTGTAAATTTTATCGAAATGACGTTTTTCATATTTTTCACACATTGATTGATTAAATGCAAATAAGCTTACATGAAAGGTTTTAGTTTTCAGTTGGGGTGCGAGCATCTGTGCTGCAAATGAAGTGATTTCGGCAGAAATTTCTTCCACTTTTACCACATCGTCTGTAATAAAATAATTGCTTTTGAAGAAAAAACTACTGTCGGCTTTCCAATACATTTCGTTGATGGAAGTAAATGCACCACACTGCCGGAAAACATCATGAGTCATATCGTTGAGTAAGCCTTTCACCTTTCCGTTTCTGAAATGTATTGCCCAACTATAAGCAGGCAAAGCCACATCGAGCGGCAGCGCATATTGATGAACGCTGTTGATATATTTTTTCGCATCGCTTTCATTGAAGATGGAATTGCTGTTATTAAGCGAATCAATATTGCCGATGTTGTAAAACATTAACATGCCTCTGTCCACAGGCGGCACTCCGGTTTTTTCGGGATATTTTACCTGATGCAGTCTGATGGTAGCGCTCAAAACTTTGTCGGGATAATAATTGCACAAGAGTTTCAGGAAGTTGAAAAATTTTTCTTTAGTGGCAATAGTCCAATCGCAGTCAATTTGAATTTCAGAAAACACCAGTTGATTGTTGTCGGAAATTGAAAGCAGTAAATGCGACAAGTTTTTTGCCAACTCATCTATGTTTTTCTCCTGTCTGAACACATCATTTGCAATATAAATTACTGGAACCAATTCTATATGTTTTGGAAATTCGCTACCGAATCTGACTACTGCTTCGGGCTTACTTTTCAAATATTGACGGTTCCATGTAATATCAAACATTCTCAAATAAATCCGGTTGATGTCTGAATTCTTTAGATAATTCAATTTCGGCTCATCCAACTCAAAATTCGATTGCCAATAATAAACAGCACTATGAACTTCGTTTGACTTGTTACACCCTGCTGTGAGGAAGAAGAAAAGAATTCCAAAAAAAGTGTTGATTAAAGCCGGACAACTATTCATAATATTGTTTCGTAAATAAAGTTATCCAAATGCCTTGAAGTTAGAATTGTTTTAATACTGTTAAAGCCTGCTATATATAATGATGCGGCTCATAAACTATTCCTGCCTCTACCGCATTGTTGTGTATATAATTTAATCGCTGCTCTAGCATTTCATTAGTTTGTAATTCAATGGAATGATTGTCAGACTCATGCGCCAGTTAGGGGTTTAAATCGCGGGCTGTTTTGTATGGGGAAAATGAATTACACCACCGCCCGCTTCCAATCCACTTTTTCGGCTACAATTTTTTCTACTTCGCTGATGCTGATGCGCTCCTGCTTCATACTGTCGCGCTCACGAATGGTAACGGTGTTGTCTTCCAAAGTCTGATGGTCAATAGTGATGCAATAGGGCGTGCCGATGGCATCCATTCTGCGGTAGCGTTTGCCGATGGTATCTTTTTCTTCATAAAAACACTGAAAATCCATTTTCAACCGATTGAAAACTTCTTTGGCTTTTTCGGGCAATCCGTCTTTTTTAATTAAAGGGAAAATACCCACTTTGATAGGCGCAAGGAAAGGCGGAAGTTTCATCACCGTGCGGGTGCTGCCGTCTTCCAAAGCTTCTTCTTCATAAGCATTGCAAATAGTAGCCAGTAAAGTTCTGTTCAGCCCGATGGAAGTTTCGACCACATAAGGAATATAGCTTTGATTCAACTCGCCATCGAAGTATTGCAGTTTCTTGCCCGACAATTCCTGATGATTTTTCAAATCGAAATCGGTGCGGCTGTGTATGCCTTCAATTTCTTTGAAGCCGAAAGGAAATTCATATTGAATGTCCACCGCGGCATTGGCATAGTGAGCCAATTTGATATGGTCTAAGAAGCGCAATTTGCTTTCGGGAAATAATGTGCGATGCCATTTCATGCGCATCTCTTTCCAATGCCGGTACCATTCCATTTCGCTGCCCGGGCGCACAAAAAACTGCATTTCCATTTGCTCAAATTCGCGGGTGCGGAAAATAAATTGACGCGCCACAATTTCATTTCTGAATGCTTTACCTACTTGCGCGATACCGAATGGTATTTGCTGACGCGAAGTTTTTTGCACGTTCAAAAAATTCACAAAAATGCCCTGAGCCGTTTCGGGGCGCAGATAAATAGTGTCGGCATCGTCTGCCACCGAACCCATTTTGGTGGCAAACATAAGGTTGAACTGGCGCACATCGGTCCAGTTTTTCGAGCCGGAAATTTCACACGCTATTTCAAGGTCAATGATGATTTGTTTCAACGCATCGAGATTGTTTTCTTCCAGCGCATTTTTAAAACGCGACTCGATGGCTTGCAGTTTTTCTTTGTTGCGCAACACATTCGGGTTAGTATCCAAAAATTTTTCTTTGTCGAAATCTTCTCCGAATTTTTTGGATGCCTTCTCCACTTCCTTGTTGATTTTTTCTTCGATTTTATCCATCGCGTTTTCAATCAACACATCGGCACGGTAGCGCTTTTTACTGTCTTTGTTGTCAATGAGCGGGTCGTTGAAAGCGTCCACGTGTCCGCTGGCTTTCCATGTTTTGGGATGCATGAAAATGGCGGCATCAATGCCCACGATGTTTTCGTGCAATTGCACCATGCTTTTCCACCAGAATTCCTGAATATTTTTTTTCAACTCATAACCATACGGACCATAGTCATACACGGCTCCCAAGCCATCGTATATTTCGGAAGAAGGAAAAATGAAACCGTATTCTTTACAGTGGGATATGATATTTTTGAAAATATCGTCTTGCGAAACGTTTGCTTTATTGCTCATGCGCGCAAAGATAAACTGATGTGTTGAATTTCAAGGTTTCGTTTCATTGTTGGATATTTGGATGGAAACAATTTTGCCCGATGAAAAAAATTATTGCATTTGTTATGGTTTTTGTGATTTGCTTTTTTCTTTTAGAAGCCGGAATAAGAATGTTGGGATATTACGCCACGCAATCGGAAAAAAGCTCAGGCACCTTCACTCATCCGTTTATGCCACAACACACCGGATGGCACTATCATCAAACGCCCGGTTTGAATGCTGCCCTTTCGTTGCCCGAATTTTCATACACACATCAATACGACAGCCTCGGTTTCCGCAACGACAGCATTGCCGATGAATATGATGCTATAGCCTTTGGCGATTCATTTACCGAAGGATTAGGCGCACCCAACGATTCGGTGTGGCCCGTTGCGTTAGAAAAAATTTCAGGCTTAAAAATTTACAATGCTGGCGTGATGGGCAGCGACCCGGCATATAATTTCGTGGCGCTGAAAACCCGTTTGAAATTTCTTGCACCGCAAAAAGTAATTTTCGCTGTGAACTACTCCGACATATACGATGTAAAATCGCGCGGAGGCATGGAACGGTTTCAGCCCGATGGCTCGGTAAAATATCGGGATGCTCCGTGGTTTATTTCGCTCTATAAATATTCGCATGTTTTCAGGGCATTGCTTCATTTCGGTTTGCAATACGACTTTATGTTTAATGCGCCTTCGGAAAAAAATGCAGCCATTGATGAGTGTCTGAATATTTTGCACAACATTTTTCTGGAAGCACAGGAATATTGCCGAAAAGAAAACATTGAAATGTATGTGTTCGTGTGTCCGATTCCGCAGGAATATTATAAAAACCTCGAAAGGCGCACCGACTTTAAACGCATAGACGAACTCGTTCCCATGCTCGAACAATCGGGCATTGCGGTTTGGAATTTGCGAAGCGATTTTGAAAAAAAATTACCCGCGCCTGATGACTGGCGTGCCGTGAGTTGGGAATTGGACGGGCATTTCAACGGTAAAGGTTATGTGTTGATGGGCAAGTTGATTTATGAGAAATTGGCAGCGAGCAGTTTGCAGTTAACAGTAAGCAGTTTTTGAAAGTTGCGTCTTCGCGTGAAACTATTTTAACCACAGAGGGCATGGAGTTTTATACAGAGAACACTGAGATTATTTGAGCGTCTTGCATAAATTAAAGTGGTTCGTTTCTACAGAAGAAAGTGAGGCTCTGAGAAAAACTTATTTGCGCCTTCGTGCTTTTGCGTGAAAAAATTAACCACAGAAATCTAATTCAGCCTTCAGTCCTCAGAAATCAGCCTTTAAAATGAGACAAATTCTAAATGCTGCGATTCAAAAAATCATTGAACGGTTTCAACTCTTTAAAAACAGTCATGGTTTTTTTCAGAAAATTTTTATCCAACACTTCCGCATCGGAAAGCTGATGCCACACGATATAACTTTTGTATTTCAGCAATTCAATTTCGGGATGCTCTTTGGAATATCCTTTCGGAACGGTTTTCAGCTTGTCGCCCGAAATTTCGCCAAACGTATTTTTAAATGATTTTTTGCCAATGATTTTTTTAAACTCACTGGTGTTGTAATCAACCTCCTGCCGAATGGCATTCAGCACCTCATTAGGCGGCATATACACGCCTCCTGCCAAAAACGACTTGCCCGGCTCAATATGCAAATAATAGCCCCCCTTCATGCTTTTCTTTCCGCCTTCGGCAAAGTAAGCTCCCATATTAGTTTTGTATGGGGCTTTGTTTTTTGAAAAGCGAACATCTCTGAAAATTCTGAACATGCAATCGCGGGGCTTCAACAAACCGATGGGTGGACTTATTTTAGCTATTTCGGGAATGAGCAGCGCAGTGAAATTTTCAATATTCAGTTTGGCGGCAAGGTAGGCATCGCGGTTTTTGTCGAACCATTCCTTGTTATTGTTTTTCGAAATTTTTTTCAAAAAGTCGAGGGTGTGTTTTTCAATCATGATTGCAATTTTTTAATTAAAAATGAATAACAGCAAAGCGGCTTTGAGGTTTTACCCATATTGTGCAAACCCATAGCAGCATTAAACATAGTAAGGTTTAACTTTGCCGCAAATCTAAAAAATAATAATGCTGAAACATTTAGGAATCTTTTTGCGGGGCGTGGCAATGGGCGCTGCCGATGTAGTTCCCGGTGTATCGGGTGGCACTATTGCATTCATCACAGGCATTTATGAGAAACTGTTAGACAGTATCAAGTCGTTCGATTTGCAGGCGCTCAAACTTGCCTTGGGATTTAAAATAAAAGAATTGTGGCAACATGTAAACGGCACATTTCTGTTGGTGCTGTTGACGGGTATTGCCACCAGTGTTATTTCGCTTGCCAAACTCATTACGCATTTAATGGAACATCAGCCCGTTCCCTTGTGGTCGTTTTTTTGCGGACTGATTGTAATTTCTGCCATAGTGGTGCTGCGCGAAATCAAACAATGGAATGCAGCGGCTGTAATATTTTTGTTGGGGGGCATAGCAGTAGCTTATGCCATTACCACGCTTACGCCTGCTTCCACTCCCGATTCATATATATTGCTTTTCATTTCAGGAGCCATTGCTATTTGCGCCATGATATTGCCGGGCATTTCGGGAAGTTTTTTGCTGCTCATTATGGGCAAGTATGAGTATGTGCTGAATGCCGTGAAGGAATTCAATATAGCGGTTATTGTAGTATTCGCATTGGGTTGTGTTACAGGCTTGTTGTCGTTTTCGAGAGTAGTATCTTATCTGCTGAAAAAGCATCACACCGTAACGGTGGCAATGCTCGCGGGATTTATGATTGGAAGCATCAATAAAATATGGCCCTGGAAACAAGTACTCGAATATCGCATCAACAGCAAGGGAGAGGAAAAGCCTTTCATTACTGAAAATTTGCTACCTGCCACATACACCGAAATTACTGGCAACGATGCAGAAATATGGATTGCCGCAGCATTCTTCGTGTTGGGAATTCTTTTAGTGTTTTCGGTAGATTATTTTTCCAAAACGCTTCCAAAAAAATAATCCGCCATGCGAAGTTTCGGTTTGATAGGTTATCCGTTGTCGCATTCTTTCTCGGAAAATTATTTTGCAGAAAAATTTCAACGCGAAAAAATTCATGATGCGGTTTACAAAAACTTTCCTTTAGAAAATATTCAACAACTTCCACAGCTAGTTAACGGGCATACCAATCTTTTCGGATTGAACATTACTATTCCACATAAAGAAACGGTGATGGATTTTTTAGACGAAACGGATGCGTCTGCAAAAAATATTGGCGCGGTGAATGTGCTGAAAATTCAAAACGGAAAAATAAAAGGCTTCAATACCGACCATATCGGTTTTCTGCGCTCATTGAAACCTTTGCTTCAAACACATCACCGAAAGGCATTGATTTTAGGAACGGGTGGCTCATCAAAAGCGGTGAGTTATATTTTGAATTTGCTGAACATTCAATACAAGTATGTTTCGCGCAATACGATTAAAAACGGTTTCGTTTATTCCGAATTAAATGCCGAAATTCTGAACGAATATTTGCTCCTCATCAATACCACACCTTTAGGAATGTTTCCTGAAAATGATGTTTGCCCTCCGTTGCCTTATGAGTATCTTATTTCAAAACATTTACTGTTCGATTTAATTTACAATCCTGCTGAAACTTTATTTCTGCAAAAAGGAAAAGCACAAGGCGCCACCACAAAAAACGGACTTGAAATGTTGCAGATACAAGCGGAAGAAAGCTGGAAGATATGGAACAGGTTTTGTTAAGGCTGAATTCTGAAGGCTGAGGGCTAAATTAGATTGCTTTGCTTCACTGCATTCCTCTGGTAATGACGCACCTTTCGTTCATCGTCATTGCGTGGAAATATTAAGCATTGTGCGGCAGCTATTTCAGAAGCAATCTATTGAATGCTACAGGAACTACGGTAACAATGACACCAATTAATTTTCTCTAATTCTCACTTTTGTTCTGAAGCTATCAACCACTTTAAATTATGTAAGACACTCAAAATAGCCTCAGTGCTCTCTGTGCCATACTTCGTGTTCTCTGTGGTTAAAATAATTTCACACAAAGGCTCAATTTCCAAATACTGCCTACTGTTAACTGCCAACTGTAAACTCCCCATCACTCCACCGGAGGAGCAAAATCGGGATTGTTGATGAACTCATAATCGTTCAGCGTGAGCAAAAACGCTTTCAGCGCCTGCTTGTCCTGTGGCGACAAAGTGATGCCATTGGTGTTTTGATGCACCGCCATAATAACATCAAGTGTAGGTGAATTTTTAGGCGGACTTAAATAAAAATCTATCACTTCTTCAATAGTCATAAACTGACCGTTGTGCATATAGGGAGCGGTAAACGAAAGATTGCGCAACGAAGGTATTTTGAACTTGCCATAATCGGCAGGGTTGTTGGTTACTTCGCCTCTGCCCGCATCCGGAAAATCATACACAGTGGCGGCTTCGGTGAGTCCGTTATTACGAAACTGCCCGTCTCTGCTAACATCCATAAACAATGGAGCATTATGGCAATGAAAGCAATCAGCTCCCCCACCCGGAGCAAAAGGCTCGCTCACAAACAAATCAAAACCTCTTTCTTCTTCCTCAGTAAACTCCTGCCCGGTGCCAAACAACTCACCCCGCACATATTTATCGAATTTTGAATTGCCCGAAACCATGGTTCTCAAAAATTGTGCAATGGCTTTTGCCGTAAGTTCTTTGGTAATATTTTTTTCTCCGAAGGCTTCATAAAACATTTTCGGATAGCGCTCGCTGTTTTGCAAACGGCTCACCGCTTCTGGCCACTCCAAGTGCATTTCAATAGGATTAGGAACCGGCTCTAAAATTTGCTTTTCCAGAGTAAGCTCTCTGCCATCCCAAAAGAAAGAATTGTTCCATGCTAAATTGAACAAAGGCATGGAATTACGCGTGCCGGCAATGCCATCTATACCCAAACTGAATCTGCGGGTATCTGTAAATGCGTCAGACTGGCTGTGGCATCCGGCACAAGCCAGCGAACTGTCCTTGGAAAGGATTTGGTCGTAAAACAACCACCTGCCCAATTTCACGCCTTGCTTAGTGAGCGGATTATCAGAAGGGATGACAGGATTGGGAAAATTAGAGGGTTTGTTCAACGAAATAAAATCAGGCTCGTATTTCCAATCGTTATTGTTATCCGGAATATCAATCGGATCGGGCTTGCAAGCTTTCAGCACAACGATGGTAACACAAACAAGAAACGTAAATTGAATCAGCCTTTTCATGAGTCAACAAAATTACCAATTTTAACACAATCGTTCCCAAACAGTTTCATGGCGACAGTAAAATATTATTCAGAAAATCATGGTCGGTGAGCGATTTCAGAAAATTCACCAAATCGTTTTTTTCCTGAGCGCTTAATCCGAGCGGCTGCATCAGCGCGTCTTTGTTCGGATGATTTTTTCCTCCCGAATTGAAATGCTCCACCACTTCTTCCAAAGTATTCACGCTGCCATCGTGCATGTAGGGCGCGGTAACTTCTACATTGCGCAGCGAAGGTGTTTTGAACTTGCCTTTATCGAGCGGATTCAGAGTAACTCGCTCTCTGCCCGAATCGGCATACATTTCATATAAGCCTATGTTTTTGAAACTATAATCGCTGAAATCGAAACCACTGTGGCAACCGGAACATTGGGCGCGCTCGCTGAAAAATAAATTCATGCCGCGCTTTTCCGATTCGTTGAGCGCATTCGTTTTCCCCTGATGATAATACTGGTCGAAGCGGGAATTGCCGCTAAGCATGGTGCGCTCAAATGCGGCTATGGCGCGGGTTAAAACAAAAGCATCAAAATCTCTTCCGTAAGCTATTTGAGCCAATTGTGCATACTGCGGAATTTGCTTTAATCGGTTCAATGCATCGGGCACCGAAAAACCCATTTCGTTTTCGTCTTCAATAGGAGCTAAAATTTGTGTTTCCAAAGTGGTGGCTCCGCCATCTTTAAAAAAATTCGGATGATACCCCACATTTGCTAACGAGGGCGCATTGCGCATACCGACCCTTCCGTTAATGCCAATGCTAAGCGCTTTGTCGTCTGCCATGGCATGTTGCCGCAAATGGCATGAGCCGCATGAAACTGTCGAATCAGCTGAAAGTCTGTTGTCGAAAAATAAAAGGCGACCCAATTCTATGCGCTTTACTGTAAGTTCGTTGCCCGAAGGAATATTCATGGCAGAAAAACCAGCCGGATAATTCAGCACATAAGGCATATCATTGGGAATGTCAATAGGTTTTGTTTTGCAGGAAAAAAAAAGCGAAGCCGCAACAAAAAACAATATGAATGAGCGATGCTTCATGCCTCCAAACAACTCCATATTTTTTATTGAAGTTTCATCGAGTTTTTCAGGAAAGTAGTGATGCGGATCCCGAGAGGCAAATTGTCGGTAGTGTGCGTGAAATAGTCCAAATTCAAATCGAGCGCATCGCCATCGGTGGCAAACAAATCCTTCACATCCATTTCGATGCGGAACTTCACGGTATCTCCTTCGGCAAGTGTAAAATTTTTATTGAACGAAACAGGCGTAAACAAATCATTCAGTCCGGTATGAAACAAATAAGCGTTGTCTAAGGCATCGGGAGCAGTGCCGTATCTGCCTTCTAACTTGGTGAAAATGTATCCGGTGTTCCAACTCCAGTGTGCGCCATTATTAATGCTGAGCGGATGGTTGGCATCATACACTGTAGGGTCGGAATTATTCACCGATGGGTCCACGCCCAAATCGAAACGAAAACTTTTGAAGGAGCCGGGTTTTGCTGAAACAATAATCTGCTCGCCTGTATTTTGAGTGGTGCTGTGATTGTTGGAGAAGTCTATATAATCGACATCTTTCAGCGCTTCCATTACGCCATCGGTAGTTTCTATTTTCAAATTCGACAGGTAAAATTTCAGCACCTGAACATTGGCGTGAGTGCCGTTAACGGTTACAAACTTTCCGTTCTTAATAATGAAATTTTCGTTGCCGTCTTTCACTTTAAATTCTAAAATGAAAACCGGCTGTGCTTTATCGTCATCTTTTTTAACGTCTTTATCGCAGGAAGATATACTGAACAAAATCAAAATTGCAGCGATAATTAATGAGAATTTCTGAAACTTCATGAGTAGTGGTTTTGGGTGTAAACAGAGGAAAAGGCGAAAAAGTTGCTTAGGCAAAGATGGAATATTAATATAAGCATCATAATCTCGATTATTATCCTTGAATTTTCGAGAATTACCAAAAAGTAAAATGATTTATTGACGGATTGCTGCAGAGTTTAAAACAATTAAGTTATATGAGTCAATTTTCTACTAATTATAAAACCCAAAAGTGCCAAATAGCACTCCGACCGATTCGAACACTCATATTTCAAATTTCCGAGAAATTTTATTTTTAAAGAAACATCTTCATGCAACAATGTTGCACAAGTGAAAATTTCAATATACTTTTGCAACATTGTTGCACTATGAAAATCTTATTCAAATTATTGTTTCTTTCTTTTCTGATTGCCTCTTGCAATAAGAATTCCGACAACGAAGCTCCCGTTATTGAGTATGCTTTACTCAACGGAGCCGAAAACAATGTGATAGTTGAAACAGGTGCCGATTTAATTCTGAAAGCCAAATTCACCGACAACGAAGCTTTAGGCGAATATAAAATTGATATTCACGATGCGTTTGACGGACACGGACACAACAAAACCGCTGCTGTTCCGTGGAGCATCATTATCATAAATCCGCTTCAGGGCAGAAATGAGGAACTTGAACTTCCTATTCCCGTGCCGCAAGATGCCGCAGCCGGACCTTATCACTTCTTATTATATTGTATTGATAAAGAAGGCAACGAAGCCGATTTTGTGGAAATCATTTTCAACGTCAGAAACACTTCCGATACCATTGTTCCACAACTGACATTGAACAGCCCCAACAATAATTTTCAAATCAGCAAAGGCACGCCCATCAGCATTAGCGGAACCGCAAGCGACAATATGCAACTGCGAAAAATTGAGATTAAAGCCCGGAGACTGAATGCCGCAAATTTTTTGTTCAACGAAACATATCTGCTTTCGGGCACTTCGCAAAATATTGATTATGAAATTCCCACTTCGGGCATTTCATGGACTAACGGTCAGCACGAACTGCTCATCACCGTTTACGACCAAGTGTATAATACCACCACACAAAAAATATTTTTTAACCTAAATTGAAATACACATGAAAAAAACCCTAAGCCTGCTCCTTGTTGTTTCGTTGATTATCGGAATCAATGGATGTAAAAAAGACAAAGAAGAAATTAAAATCATGATGACCTCCCCCGAAGAAGGCAAAACTTATCCTAACTCGGGAGCATTAGCTATTACCGGAAAAATCACGGGGCATGAAGTTGACGAAGTGGAAATCACTATCAGAAAAAAATCAACCGGAGAAAAAGTATTTGAGTATGAAAAGCATGTTCATGCCAAGTCGTATGATGTGAATCTTGAATGGACCTGGGATGCTTCGGCTATTACAGAAGCCACCGTGTTTGAAATCGAAATTCATGTTACCGAAGAGCATGATGGCGATGCGCATGTTGATTTGGAATACGACTTTACTATAGCTCCCTGATAACTTTTTCTGTAAGTTTTCTCTATAAAAAAGAAAGGGGTTGTGTTCATTACAACCCTTTTCTTTTTTATTTAACTATCCAGCTTGTCCAGAATTTCACTCCTCACCTTTTCGGCAATCAAATCTCTTACTTCATTAAATGCTTTCGGCTCCATATCGCGCGGGTCGGGAATTTGCCAATCTATGCGGTGTTTGGCAGCCACCCAAGGACAGGCATCGCCACAACCCATCGTTACTACATAATCAAATTCCACATCGGGAATTTCGTTGAGCGATTTTGATTCGTGTGCCGAAAGGTCATATCCTAACTCTCTCATGGCAACTTTGGCTTTAGAGTTTATTAATCCTGAAGGTTTAGAGCCGGCACTGTAGGCTGCTATTCTATCGCCACCATATATTATTGCAAAAGCCTGAGCCATTTGGCTTCTGTTGCTGTTTTCTACACAAACAAAAAGCAGTTTTTTCTTTTCCATCCATGAAATACTTTAAAGCAAAGGTCGGAAATCGTTAAATACTAAATGTTGTATGTACATTAACCCACTGTAAATAATTTTATAAAATCAAAAATTCTACAGTTTTGTTACTTTGCATGTTGAATGAGTTTTTAAAAACAAAATGTTATGCACCAATATTTGTTCTGTTTGTTTTTGTTTTTTTCCTGCGCTGCAGGTTCCGACAATGCTTCTTCCGAAGGAAAAACAGCCCCTACACAACCACTCGAACTGAGCATTAAGGCAAATGGCTTTTCCAACGCTTATATAAAACTTGCAGGAGTATTTGGCGACCAAAATTATATAGTAGATTCTGCTATGGCAGATGCGCAAGGAAATGCGGTTTTCAAAAAAGATACACCACTACCCGGAGGCATGTATTTTATTGTGTTTCCCGACCAACAATTAGCACAAATGCTCATAGACCAACAACAAAATTTTTCCATAGAATTTAACAAAACAGATATTGTTAACTCCATGAAAATAAGCGGCTCGAAAGACAATGAACTGCTCTACAAAAATTTGCAGTTTGAAGCGCTAATGAGTAAAAAATTAGAAGCCGTTCAGCAACAAATGAATCAAACAGATAAAGGCAGCGAAGCATATAAAAGTTTAGAGAAAGAACAGGAAAAATTAGTGGCAGAAAGAAAAGCGCATATACAATGGTTTGCCGATAATCATCCGAATTCTTTTTTCACAAAATTTAAAATCATGGGGCAAAACCCCGACCTGAAAAAATTTTACAAACCCGATGGTTCCTTAGACGACCAGTTGCAGGTGTATCATTACAGAAAGGAATTTTGGAATGGCTACGATTTCAGCGATGTGCGTTTGTTGCGCACCCCGGTTTATTTCAACAAGTTGAAAAGATATATTAAAGACATTACTCCGCAAGTGCCCGACTCTATAATTAAATATGCCGATTTTGTAACCACGCAATCGAAAGCCGGTCCCGAAGTATTTAAGTTCACCGCCAACTGGATTGCCATTAATTACCGCGATGCCAAAATGATGGGGCGCGAAAATGTGTATGTGTTTATGATAGAAAAATTCTGGACTAAAGAGCAAGCGTTTTGGTCGGAGGAATATGAAATTCAACGCTTACGTATGCAGGCAAAACAAATGAAGCCGAGTATGCTGGGACAAACCGGTCAGGATATAAAAGGCTCGAATGAAAATAATCAGCCCGTTTCGCTGTATGATATTAAAGCTTACATAACCGTGGTGTATATTTTTTCTTACGACTGCGAAAATTGCCAGAAAGAAACGCCTAAGTTGATAGGGGTTTATAATGAATGGAAGCATAAAGGTTTGGATATTTTTTCCATTTGCATTGATGGTGAGCGCGACAAGTGGAAAGCATACTTGCAAAAAAACAACATGAACTTCAAAAATATTTTCGACCCGCAAAACGAAACCGGTTTCCGCTCCAAATACTATGTGGACATTACGCCCGAGATTTATGTGTTAGACAAAAACCGAAAAATTATTGCCAACAATATTGATTCTGAATCGCTGCAAAAAATTCTTCAGAGAGAATTGGGCAATTAAGCAGGAATTTTTATCTCGTAAAGTTTTCGTGAAGCATTATTCAACTTCGGTTGGCGCAACCAAGGATTTAAAAGCTTCAGTGTTTTGTAATTGGTTTTGTGTTTCAAAGCAAAGTCCACAAGATTAGTAACAGAGGTATCCACTACAACAGTTTTAACCGAGTGCGGCTCATAAAGGTCGCTCTCGTTGAAATAAAATCCATATTTCTGGGGATTGCTGAACAGTTCTTTCAGGGCTACAATTCGAAATACATAGCGCGAAGTTTCTTCATTCAAATACAAGTCGTAATAAGAATTAGATTTTTGTTCTTCCGAAACTTTTCTAAGCCTTGCCATACCACAATTGTATGATGCGGCAGCCATAGTCCAGCTTCCGAAATTTTCTTTAGCGGTTTTTAAATATTTGCAAGCCGCTCTGGTAGATTTTTCTAAATGATACCGCTCATCCACATTGTCGTTGACTTCCAATCCGAATTGAATTCCGGTATCTTTCAAAAACTGCCACACCCCTACTGCATTGCTGGGCGACACCACATTTTTCAAACCGCTTTCGGCAAGCGCCAGATATTTGAAATCATCTGGCACGCCTTCTTCGGCTAATATTTTTTCTATGACGGGAAAATAGCGGTAAGCATTTTTGAAATTCTGAAAAGTATTCGAGTGCCAGTATGTGTTCACCAGCAACTCGCGGTCTAATCTTTCATGCACATCGAAAATATTCAAAGGCACCTTTTCGCCTGCGAAATCAACATTGCCCGGAATTTTTACCGGTGAAAATTTCGATTCAAAAACAAACAGCGTTTTTTCGTTGTTTTCGGCAATTGCTTTTTCACTGAAAGAAAAAATTGCGGCAGCAGCAAAAATGCCTGCAACAAAAATTATTGCAATGGCTAACGGGGTAAGGATTTTTTTATTCATAACTCAATCTTTTTGTTTGTAAACCGGAACGGTTGAGCAAGCCTCGCCAAACATGAGGCTTTTCACTATAGGAACCAGCAAATTTGAAGCCACTAAATATGCTTCTGCAGGCACGGGCGTTTTTCCGCAACCTTTCAAAATCACTTTCTTGTCTTTATAATTTTCAAAGGGCATATTGCTGATGTTTTGAAGCAATATTTTTTCGCCCGTTTCTTTGACGTTTCCGAAGAAAACATTTTTTGCAACACTGCTCAATTTTGAACTCACCAACATATATGCCCACATGGGAATGAGCGCATCGGCAGAACAAAAAATCGCAACTGTTTTATGACGATACTGTTGCCAATCGGTTTTTTCCAAAGCTTCGCGAAAAGGTTTTTCCATCAGCACCAATCCTTTTACCAAATGCTCCTTTAGGTCGAAAGGAACTATTTCATCTTTACTCCAAAACTCTTCAAGGTCAATAGTGATAAGTCCGCTTTGAGCAACACGATTAACTATTGTTTCTGTTGATTCCATTGAAATATTTTTTGTTTCAATAAACATACAAACGTAACAAGAATTGAAAAGATTCGTTCGGCAAGCTGCACACATAAATTTGTGCAGATGTATTGAATACAGGATGTAATGAAATGATTACCTTAGCCAATTAAAACTACTACAATGAAAAACATTTTTGTTTCAATAGGAATGGTTGCGTTGATGGCTTCCTGTGGTGGCGGTACCGACCACAACAATATGCAAACATCAGGCTCGGGCTTGGATATTTCGCCCGACCAACTGGCAAGCACGCTCGACCCCGTTTGCAAAATGGATATGACCAAAATTAAAATTGCCGACACGACAATGGTGGATGGAAAGCTTTACGCATTCTGCAATCCGGGCTGCAAAGAAGAATTTCTTGCCGACCCGGGAAAATATATGAACGAATAATTTTCGCAACAAAAATCATTTCATGACTGCTTTGCATAAGTCGAAAATTTCGGGAATAGGTTATTATGTTCCCGAACAAGTGGTAACCAACAAAGAGTTGGAAAAATATATGGACACCACCGATGAGTGGATAGTAGAGCGCACGGGTATTCGTGAAAGAAGATTTTTTAAAGAGGGTTACGATACCGTTTCGAAAATGGGTACACGCGCCTCCATGCAGGCGCTTAAAAAAGCTCGACTAAAACCTACTGATATTGATATGGTGGTGTTTGCCACGCTCAGTCCCGATTATAATTTTCCAGGCTCGGGTGTGTTGATGCTTCGCGAATTGGGTTTGGCAAATATTCCGGCAATTGATGTTCGCCAACAGTGTAGTGGATTTATATATGCTCTTTCCATTGCCGACCAGTATATCAAAACCGGTTTTTGTAAAAGAGTTTTAGTAGTGGGTTCAGAAATACAATCGAATGTAATGGAACTGAGCGATAGAGGCAGAGGAATGGCGGTAATTTTTGGCGATGGTGCCGGAGCAATAGTAATGGAAGTTGCCGATAATAATGATGAAAACATTCTGCTCTCCACACATATACATTCAGACGGTATACACGCAGAAGAACTGATGTTGCAGCACCCGGGTTCGAACAAAAAAAACAGACTTACTAACGAAATGGTTGATGATGGCAGTTTGCTGCCCTACATGAACGGACCTTTGGTCTTTAAAACAGCCGTCAAGAGATTTCCCGAAGTCATCAATGAAGCGCTCCACCACAACGGGCTTTCGGTAAGCGATATAGATTTGCTTATTCCGCATCAGGCAAACATTCGCATATCGGAACACGTGCAAAAAACATTGGGCTTGCCAGATGAAAAGGTGCATAACAATATTCAAAAATACGGCAACACTACTGCCGCTTCTATTCCTATTGCTTTAAGCGAAGCCATTGAAGCCGGCAAACTTAAAAAAGGACAATTGCTCTGCATGGCAGCCTTCGGCAGCGGCTTCACCTGGGCTTCGGCTTTAGTGAGGTGGGGGTATTAAAAATCGGGTTCAATTATTTCTGAAAAACAACCCGTCTGTTTGCAGCACCCTGCCGGTGTTTTTATCGGTGAATCCCGGCTCTATAAGCTCTAAGTGAAAACCGAGATTTTGCATTTTCTGATACATGGAAATAAAATCGGGCTGCCCTTCATACAACCGCACCAGCGACATTTCTAATTGCACGCCTTTGATATGTTGCAGCGATTGTTCCGCCCCTGCAAGCACCGCTTCTTCATAGCCTTGCGTATCTACTTTGAGCAATATGTTTTTGGCTTCTTTTTTGATTTCGCTGAAAATGGTATCGAGGTTTCTGATGGGCACGGTTTCTTTTCCGATATATTTTGAAGAAGCCATAGAAGAAGTATGTTCCTCTCTGATGTCGAGAATGGAACTTGAAACGGAATTTTCAGAAATATTCATTTCAATATTTCCGTCAGTATTGCCAATTGCCATGCGTTCGGGCACTTCCCAAAGCGGATGAGCAGCAGCATTTTTTTTCAAAATATCATACACTTCTTTCAATGGCTCCAACGAAACTATTCTTCCTTTATAACCCAGTGCAAAACACAATGCCGCAAACTGCCCTTTGTTAGCGCCAATGTCAATAATGAGGTCAATTTTATGGTATTGCAGCAGTTTCAGGAAACGCTCTTCATCCGACATTTTCATTTCCATGCCGGCTAATCCGCCAAGTTTCCTGACGAACGATGAAAGTTTTACTTTATATACTTTAAGCATGGAGGTTAGGGTTGCTCTATAATGATGGCATCGTCTTCAATTTTCAACGATAAATTAAGGTTGAAAGACTCGACAAATTTTGTGAGTTCGTCTATGGTAGGATAATCTCTTTCGCCTTTGAAATAGCGCGCATCATCAATCAGTATCACATACTTCAGCGAAGAATTAAAAATGGTTCTCAGCTCATCATAAATCGGACATTCAATTTCGCTCTTGGCAGTAATGCCTCCGCAGTAATGCCCGTCTAACCAAAACAAAACAGAACCTGAAAGTTGTGGAACAGCTTCTTTCAATACTTTGCCACTGTCGCCATGCAGAAGCTTCACCGAAGGATGATTTTTAAAACGCGCCTGCGCATTTTTGAAAAGCACTTCAGCCAATTCTATGGAATATATTTCTTTAAAATTATTCAGTTGCGCAAAAATCATATCGCCCATGTAAGTGCCGGTTTCGACCATAGCGTTGCAATCATATTTTTTCTGATAACGGGCTATAAGCTGTTGTTTGATTTTGTGCGGGCGCAAAGAAGGCTCACCGAATTTCTGCCATTCGAACAGCAAGGTTTCGTATTCGGCAGGATTGATGCTTCCTGAATCGAGCCACTGTTTTACCTGTGGGTTCTTTTCCCAGCGGAGTTTTAAAAAAGGAACCAATAGCTTCTTGATAAAATTTTTCAGGGCGTTCAATGACGTAGTGTTTACTGCAATAAAAGGCGGTAAAAATAGTGAAAAATTGAGCGGGAGCACTTTCAATTCCTGCAAGCCTATGAAATCAAATTAGCCTAATACCTGCAAACCAATGGAAGAATTCTGCTTAGTATGTATAGAAGTTTATGGCTGTTGGTATAAACTTCGTTGCGCATATTATTGATGCACACATCGTCTCTTTTCTTAGACTGGCAGTTCAGATATGTTTTGTTGGGATGTGTAATATTAGGCTGAGAGTGGTAGTTGCGCTCTTTGAGAAGGGCTTCATTTACTGAAATCAGCTTTAACATGGTTTTTTCATATTCAGAATAAAGTTGCTCGTAGCTGATGAGGCGTATTTCTGCAGGGTGCAGTATTTTTTTCGGAAGAACATCTGACTTTTCGAAAAAAGTTATTTCACTATTCTCGAGAGTAAGTTCAATTTCATCAGGGTTATCAATAAGATAGCGCGCAAAATCGAAGGCGATTTCAATATCTTTTTTTTTGCAAGTTCTTTTTTTGGTCCGCCTCATTTCTTTTTGATTTGTTTGATGTACTTGCTTTATACAAGAATATTATATCATTCAGGAGGAAACTTCCGCAATAAAAGATTTTGCGTGAAGACAAAAGAAGTACTTGATTTTTAGGCGTACTCCTTTCAGCAAAACTAAATACTGCATTTAATTCAAATGGCTATTCTGGAGGAAGGTATATCCTGAATGGAACAATGATTTGATTTTGCTTACGATTACCAATAAATAACTATTTTCGGACGCTGATAAATCATTCAATTTTTTTTCGCTTCACAATGCGCTGCTACCTTCAGAAATAAATCTGCCATGAAACAATCCGCTATCGAATTTTTAAAAAAACATGCGCCCGCTTTAATCGTTTTTGTTGCGCTTTCGCTGCTTTATTTTCCTGCTATGCTTCAAGGCAAACTTATTGTGCAGCACGATATAGTGCAGGCACGTTGTATGCAGGGCGAAGTATTGCGCTATTTAGACAAAGGCGAAGAAGTGTTGTGGACCAACAATATGTTTTCTGGCATGCCCGTGTATCAAATTTGGTATCATGCCGCAGGCAATTATGTTACACATGTGTTGCATTGGTTCGAAAGCATTTTAGGCAATCCTGCCGATTTTCTTTTTATCGCTATGGCAGGCTTTTACATTTTGGGAATGGCGCTGAATATTAACCGGTGGCTGGCAATAGTGGGCGCTATTGGGTTTGCCTTCAGTTCGTTTTATCTGATTAGTATCGAGGCGGGACATACCAACAAGGCATACAATATGGCACTGATGGCTCCGGTTATCGGGGGCATATTGCTTACGTTCAGAGGAAAGTTTTTAGCGGGCGCATTGCTTACGACTTTCTTTGCTATGGTGCAGGTAAGAGCCAACCATGTGCAGATAACTTATTACACGGTAATAGTTGCGGCACTCATCACGCTGTTTCAATTGTATAGGCACATTATAGAAAAAAAATTAGCCGATTTCGGAAAAGCTGCCGGACTGCTGGCGCTTGCCGGACTTTTAGCTCTGGCTTCCAACACCTCTCTCCTCTGGCCCACCTACACCTATGCCAAAAATACCATTCGCGGTGGCGGCACAGAATTGGCTGAAAAAGCCGAGCAGAAAAAGAGCGGTGGCTTAGACCGCGAATATGCTTTCGCCTGGAGTCAAGGCATTCAGGAATCGTTTTCATTTATCGTTCCCGGATTTTCGGGCGGAGGTTCGGGCGAGGCGCTTACCGAAGATTCTCAAACGTACAAAACGCTGCTTCGAAAAGGCGTGAGTCCGGCACAGGCAAAAAACATTATTCAGCGCGTGCCGACTTATTGGGGCAATCAGCCCTTTACTTCGGGACCGATTTATTTCGGTGCGGCATTGTTGTTCTTGTTTTTGTTTGGTTTTCTCACAACCAAAAATCCTTTGCGATGGGCGTTTTTAGCCTGCATTTTGTTAGCCTTGTTTTTGTCGTGGGGCAAAAATTTTTCAGCGCTTTCTTATTTCTTTTTCGACCATTTTCCTATGTATAACAAATTCCGAACGCCTGCCATGATGGTGAGTGTCATCATGTTGTTTGTGCCGCTTACTGCTGTGTTGGGCTTAAATGAATTGTTCAACGGAAAATTAGAGAAACAAAAGCTCATGCTCAATCTGGCAATATCGGGAGGAATTACTCTTGGCTTGTGCTCGCTGCTTTGGTTGGGAAGTTCGGCTTTCAGTTTTCAATCTGACCCGAACCTTAATAACAGCGACCAGCGATATTTTGAAAATATGAAAAGCGCCACGGACGATGAAGCCTTTGCCAACAATATGGTTGCTGCATTAAAAGCCGACCGCGAAAGCATGATGAAATCGGACGCGATGCGCTCCATGTTTTTTATTTTTTTGGCGGTAGCATTGGTGTATTTATTTATCGAAAAGAAAATTAAGTTTGAATGGATGGCGGCAGGTTTAGCTTTGGTGGTGCTCATTGATTTGTGGGGCATAGATAAGCGCTACCTGAACGATGACAATTTTGTAGAGAAAAGCGAATATGATAAGTATTTCCGTCCTCGTGCGGTGGATATCCAAATTATGCGCGATCCAGATTTACACTACCGGGTGCATGACCTCACGGGCGACCCTTTTAACAGCGCCACCGTATCGCGCAATTTGAAAACCATTGGCGGTTATCATGCCGCTAAATTGCAACGGTATCAGGATTTGATTGAAAAACATATCCGTAACGGAAACATGAGTGTGCTGAATATGCTCAACACTAAATATTTCATAGTGAAGGGCAATGACGGACAACCCGCTGCTCAAATGAATCAGGAGACATTAGGCAACGCATGGGCGGTGCAAGCCATTCAGTGGGTGGCTGATGCTGATGCGGAAATTAATGCCTTAGCCAATTTCGCTCCCGACTCATTAGTAGTGATTGACGAGCGTTACAAATCAGACCTGAAGAATCTTCCGGCAACATTAAGTGGCAATGCAAATGTTTCGCTCACGTTCTATTCGCCCGATAAAATGGTGTATCAGTTTTCATCAGAGTCGCCTCAACTGGTGGTGTTTTCAGAAGTATTTTACAACGGCAACGAGGATTGGATTTCTTATATAGACGGAAAAGTTGCTACCCATATTCGTGCAAATTATGTTTTACGAGCGATGGAAGTGCCTGCCGGAAATCACGAAATTGTGTTCGAATTCAAACCCCGTTCTTATTACACGGGCAAGCAAGTTTCTTTCGCTTTCAACACATTATTCTTGCTACTGGTGGCGGGTTATGGATTTTACTCTTACAAAAAGAAAGAACAGACTTAAGTGAAGATGGCGGTTGAGAAATTTGATATTAAATAGAGAGGAAGAAGTAGCAACGCAAAATTCAATTGCTCTAACCTACCCCTTCATCATTTCATATTTTTCCTTGCCGCGTTTTTCGGTTTCTTTTTCTTTAATTTCTTCGAAATCCTTTTGCAGTTGTTCTACGAAATTAGTGAGCGCTTCTTTATCGCTTTCTGCTGCTTCTGCTTTTTTCTGATAGTCTTTCAGCAAATCGAAAATACCTGCTCCGGCTTCGGTGCGTATCCACCAACTGCTTTCTTCAAGAGCGATGGTTTTCAAAATGCGTGAGCCGTTCTTTGCATTGTCAAAATTGCTTTTCAGCAAAAAATCTGAAAAATGATTCACTAAATAATACATGCCTACTCCGCTGCACTCTTCGGCTTTCTTTTTGAAATAATGGTAATGCTTATCATCACCGGCATTAGCATAAACATATCCTACAGCGTTTACCATATCATTCGATTTGTATTTTTCAAACTCACCAGCGGCATTCAATGCTGCCAGACTATCGGCTTGATACAATGCTTTCAGCGAAGCGCCTACCACCATGAAAGACGAATCATTGATGGCTTGGGCATAAATAATTTTCGCTTCTTCGGCAGGATAATCTTTCAGGCGCGAAACAACAGCGGCACGCACCTGCGATTTGGCATCTTTCAGCACGGTAGTTTTCAGCAGTTCGAAATGTTTGGCGCGCCACAACGAATCGTCTAAATACAATTTTTTGATTGCCAGTTCTCTGATTGCCCAATGCTTGTCCAATGCTGCTAATGTAACAGCAGCTTTCACATCATCATCTCCTTCCTGCTTGCGCGAAATTGCTACTAATGCCTCATGTCGGTCAATCACCGAAGGGCTGTTAAAAAGAATATGTTTCCACTCGTCTGTTTCTTTGCTGTCATTTTTTTCGCAGACCAAAATTTTCTCTACATCACAACTTACTGCCTTTGGTTTTTCTTTCAGTTGAAATTCAAAAGTGTGTTCTTTATCTGTTATCCATACATTTTCATATTGAATACCTGCATCGTTGAAAATGGCAATTTGCAATGGCAGACGATATAACAAACCTTCGCCTTTGCTGTGTTTCTGAGTGGTAGTTATGGTTAAATTTTTCAGCGAATCTGAATATTCCTGTTTGAAAGTGAGCTTCGGGTGTCCTGCCGAAAAAAACCACTGATTGAAAAACCAGTTCAGGTCTTCGCCCGTAACTTCTTCAAAAGCCAGCCGGAGATGGTGGGCTTCTACTGCTTTGTATGCATTGGCAGTCAAATATTTTTGAAGCGATTTAAAAAATGCTTCATCGCCCACATGTTTGCGCAGCATGTGCAAAATCAAACCGCCTTTGGCGTAGCTGTGCGAATCGAAAACATCTTCTTTATTGTCGTAATGAAAACGAATGAGCGGTTCCTGATAAATACGCGATTCGTTGAGATAATTGCGCAGACTGAGCATGGAAAAATAATCGGCTTCGTCTTTGCCATACTTATGCTCGTTCCATAAATATTCAGAATAAGTAGCAAAGGCTTCGTTGAGCGTAATATTCGACCACGACTCGCAGGTTACATAATCGCCAAACCACTGGTGAAACAATTCGTGCGCAATAATGAAATCCCAGTTGCGGTCTAACAGTTCGCGGTCGGTCATCTGAACCGCTTCGAGAAACAGCGATGCCGTAGTGTTTTCCATGGCGCCCGACACAAAATCGCGCACCACTACCTGAGCATATTTCTGCCACGGATAATCTACCCCTAATTTTTTCGAGAAAAACTCCAACATTTCCGGTGTATTGCCAAAAATATTTTTGGCATAAGGCTCATACTCCGGCTCTACATAATAATCCACCGCCATGTTTCTCCATTTGTCTTTTACCACAGCATATTCGCCAATAGCCATCATGAACAAATAAGGCGCATGTGGTTGGTCCATCGTCCAGCATTCAGTTTTTTTGCCATCGGCATGAATGCTTTCTTCGGTGAGCAATCCGTTAGAAAGAGTAACAAAATTTTGCGTAACGGTGATGCACACTTCTCCGGTGCATCTTTCATTGGGTTTGTCAATAGTAGGAAACCAAGCAGAGTTCGATTCTGTTTCGCCCTGAGTCCATATTTGCTGAGGTTTCTTGGGGTCTTTTTTATCGGGGTTGATGAAATACAAACCCTTGGCAGATTGTATGGCACGACTGCCTTCGCTGCCGCGCTCGTTTGGTTTGGCTGTGTAATCAATAAAAAGCTCAAAAGTGTCTTTGCGCGTGTAAGTTTTGGGCAGCGAAATTTTCATTTCCAAAGAATCTATATACTCAAACTGCAAATCGGTAAGCTTACCATCCTTGCTCATCATGGCTACCTGATGAATATCGAAGCCTTTGGCATCAAGTGTCAGTAAATTCGATTCGTAGAAATAAGGCTTCAGCAAAAGATAGGCTTTTCCGAAAGCGTGTTGTTTTTCCCAATCGAAACTGACTTCAATTTTGGTATGCAGCAAATCGAACTCGCGGGTGGCTGATGCCCGGTAAGGCTTGGGCATGCCGCTTACTTCAACGGTATCGAGCATATAGCCGTAATCGTCTGAAATATCTTTGGAGGTTTTAGAAGTTTTGCACGATTGCGCCATAATGGCAACCGAAAGCAGTATAAAAAGTAATCTGTTCATGCTTTAATTTTAAAAAGGTTGCTAAGTTACTGTAATTTAGCCGCCACAATAAAGGGTTTAACACAAATTGGATAAAGGTGATGCTCTTAGTTTTTGTAAACCTTTCGAGTTCAACAGCAAAAAGTAAAATTTAGATTCTTCAGAAAAACACCAATATTAAATGTTTGAAATCAACGTCAACAATACTTACCAATGGAAAATAGAGTCGCTCGATAACAACCGCTTCTTGGTGGATGGCAATGAAATAGCGCTCGATTTTGTTGCATTGCCCGATGGCAGTCTGCATATTATTCAAAACAACAAAGGCTATCGTGCCGTAGTTGTCGAAATGAATAAGGCAGAAAAAAGCATGGTGATTGAAATCAATGGCAACCGATATGAATTGGCTTTAAAAGATAAATTCGATTTGCTGTTGAAGCAATTAGGCATGAGCGGACTTGTTTCGAAAAAAATTAACGACCTGAAAGCGCCCATGCCGGGCAAAGTATTACAAGTGCTGGTAACTGCCGGAAGTGCCGTAAAAAAAGGAGAGCCGGTATTGGTGCTCGAAGCCATGAAAATGGAAAACGTGCTGAAAGCTCCTGCCGATGTAAGCATTAAAGAAGTGAAAGTGCAACAGGGTGATGCGGTAGAAAAAAATACCGTGTTGGTGGTGTTTGAGTGAAAAACAATGCTTCCTGCAACAGTCCGGGTAATTTTGGGTTATACTGTTTCATTTTTTAAAATTTTCTATGAAAAAAATACTCATTACCGGAGGCAGCGGTCTCATAGGCACACGCCTCACAGAATTATTGACTGCAAAAGCGTATGAAGTAGTCCATTTGGTGCGTAGAAAGAATTCACAATCGAACACTCAACAGTTTGAATGGGACATAGAAAGAGGAACTATTGACGCTGATGCGCTCAAACATGTGGATGCCATTATTCATTTAGCCGGAGAACCGATTGCAGGCAGCCGTTGGACTGAGCAAAGAAAAAAAGCTATTACTGCAAGCCGCGTGAAAAGCGCTCAGTTATTATTGAATTCATTAAAAGGAAAACAGCAACAGGTAAAAACTTTCATCAGCGCATCTGCCATTGGTTATTATGGCGATTCGGGTAATGATTGGGTGGATGAGGAAGCGCCTTCGGGAAAAGGATTTGTTTCGGAAGTTTGCAGACAATGGGAAGCGGGTGTGCAACCGGTGGAAGATTTGGGCATCAGACTAGTGAAACTGCGCATCGGAATAGTGCTTTCATCGAAAGGTGGTGCGCTCAAAGAATTGGAACGCCCGGTTAAAATGGGCATTGGCGCATACCTAGGCGCGGGGCTGCAATACTATTCGTGGATTCATATTGACGACCTCTGCGGCATATTTATTCATGCGCTGGAAAATGAATCTCTGAAAGGAGTGTATAATGCCACTGCCCCTAATCCTGTGCGCAACCGCGATTTGGTGGATTCCATTCGCTATTCGCTGAATAATATAAGTTTAGGATTTCCTACGCCTGCTTTTGTGCTGCGTTTGGCATTAGGCGAAATGGCAAATATCGTTTTAGATAATTGCCGCGTAACGTCCAAAAAAATTCAGGATGCCGGATACAAATTTCAATTCAACACCCCCCTTCCGGCTTTAAAAGATATTTATAAAAGGAAAGTGTAAAACAGTTTTTTTCAGAATCATCAAGGGTGAATTTTTTTCTTGAGTAAGCAAAAAAATGGCTCTGCCTTCCGCCAACTAATCACTTACCACTTAAGGCTCAACGCTAATAGCTTACAGCTATAATTAAAACCTATGAATCACCTTCACCTGATAGTCTTTCAGGTAGGTTTCGGCTTTTTCAAAATCTTCTGCAAAGCCCAGTAAAAATCCACCACCACCCGAGCCGCAAAGTTTCAGGTAGAAAGCTTTGGTTTCGAGTCCGGTTTTCCATAGTTCGCGAAACGAAGTGGGAACCATGGGCGTGAGATTTTCCAGCAAAAATTTTGAAAGAAAATAGAGGTTGTAGAAAAGGTTTTTAGTTTCGCCTTTCAGAAAGGCTCTGATGGAATTATCGTTGTAAGGAATAAAATTCTGACGGCACAAATCCAAAAATTCGTTTTGCTTGCATTTGTCTAAAAACAGTTGCACCAAAGGAGCCGTTTTGCCTTGCTGAGCAGTATCAATTAAAAATATTGCGCCTTTGCCGGTTTGTAATGATTTGGGAAGACTAATCGTTCCAAGGTTGTTGCGGTTTTCTATCAGCACCGGCATGTTAAGGTAGCAGATTAGCGGGTCCATGCCCGAACTGGTGCCGTGAAAATAAGATTCCATTTGAGAGAAAATCTTTTTCAATTCAGGCATCTGTTCTTTGGTAATAGATTCTTTTCCGATTTTTCTGATGGCATAGCGGTCGTAGATAGCCGCACACAAAGCGCCCGAACTGCCTACTCCGAAACCTTGAGGAATATTCGATTCGAAATACAAGCCTTTTTTCAAATCTTCGCGCAAGGCGAATAAGTCAATATCTGCCAACAGTTCGCCTAAGTTTTGTTTTCTTCTCAGAAACACATAAAACTTACGCAAATGATGATTGGAATTTTTTGTTGCATCATTATCGCCTTTCAAATCGGTAAAACCCAATTTGCCGTGATACGAATCGAATGGGATGGATAAGCCCATAGAATTCTGGATAATGCTGTATTCTCCGAAGAGTAAAATTTTAGAATGAAACCACTGCTCAAAATTTTCTTTCAGTTTGCTTACTTCCATCATTTGAGTTTTTTCGGACCCTCGCCAACAGTGTCGGAAATCCGGTAATTGTTTTCGCAAAATTGCAACAAATCGCTGACAATGAACGCTTCCACCTCATTTTTCACTTTTTCGGGATACAATATATGAATATTTGGTCCTGCATCTATGGTAAAGCATACAGGATAACCCGTTTGCTGCCTGAATGTTCGCAAATTCTTTATGATTTCTATGCTGCCACCCTGCAAGAGTAAAACAGAGGGGTCGGAGGTCATCATTAATCCATGGAGGGTAAGCGCTTCGTTTTCGGTAATTTTTCCGAAGGTCTCTGTATCTCCATTTTGAATAGCGGTGAGTAATTGCGCCATATTATCATGCGCCTGTGCGTAGCGGCTGTCGCGAAAGGGATGCTGATTCATCAACGCATGTCCGGCACGGCTCGAAGTGGCTTTTTCGCTGCTGCTCACCACCAAAACCGAATCGTGATAGTTTTTGAAAATATCATGCACCGGCAATTGCAGCGGTGAAGCAAATTCATCATCAGAATTGTCAATCCCTTTAATTTTTCCCCAGGTAACCAAGCCGCCATACACCGAGCGCGAAGCACTGCCCGAAGCCAAACGTGCCCAATAGGAAACGCGTTGAAAAAATTCATTTTCAGAAAGAGGGATTCCGGTGAAAATTTCTTCCAAAGAACATAAACACAAAGCGAGCGCACTCATGCTCGAAGCAGAAGATGCTATTCCGGTAGAATGCGGAAAAGAATTTTCGGAATGAATAGTGAGTTTCAGATTTTTCAGAAAAGGAAACGATACCAAATGCTTACTCAGAAAATCAGCAATCTTCTGTCCGAATTTAGAGTTGGATTTTTTTTCGAAATAAAAATCAAGTTCGAAAGAATCTGTGGCAGAAGTTTTTGGCTGCCATGCCAATTCCATTTCTGTATAGGCATTACTTAAAGTAAAACTGATGGATGGATTGGCGGGAATCTGATTCTCTTTTTTGCCCCAGTATTTTATTAATGCTATGTTGGCGGGGCTTTGCCATTTCACACTTCCCGATGCCTGTTCTGTATTGCTCACCAATGGATGGTTTGATTAATGCGGAGCAAAAATAATGGCTTTATCGTTATGCTGCCTTCATTCTGTTTTCTTCTGTCAATTTCCCCTAAACTCCTTATTTTCGGCATTTCCACCAACAAGCAATATATGTTTAGCTTTCAGCCTTCAGCCCTCAGCCTTCAGAAAACCAAAACTCTCACATCTCATATCTCACTACTCACTACTTTCCTTCTATGGACTATGGTCTATGGACTATGGACTCCGCTTCACGCACAAGACTACTTCCCCACTAACGGAGTAAAAGACAAGCGTAGCGAAACTTATGCTTTTGTGAATGCCACTTTGCATACCGATTATAAAACTGTTTTGGAAAAAGCCACGCTGGTAGTGAAAGAAGGAAAAGTTGTTGCCGCAGGCGTAGGTTTGAAAATTCCGAAAGACGCGGTGATAACCGATGTGAACGGAGCGCATATTTACCCTTCGTTTATCGAACTCATCAGCGATTATGGTTTGCCTGCGGTTTCATCGCACAAGAAAGAAGATTTTCAGCCGCAATACGAAACCAATAAAAAAGGAGCTTTCGGATGGAATCAGGCAATCAAGCCAGAGCAGGAAGCCTATACGGAATTTTCTCCTTCTGAAGATAAAGCCAAAACACTTCGGGAAGCGGGCTTCGCCACAGCGCTTACGCATTTTCGCGATGGCATTGCACGAGGCACAGGCGCATTGGTGTTAACAGGCGATGACAACGCACAGAAAATGTTGCTTGCCGACCGTGTGGCTGCATTTTATTCGTTCGATAAAGGCAGTTCTACACAGATGTATCCCACATCGCTCATGGGCGCTATTGCTTTGTTGCGCCAAACTTATCTCGATGCCGAATGGTATGCCCGTCAGCAGGGAAAAATAGAAAAAAATATTTCGCTTGAAAAATGGAATGAACAACAAAAATTGCCGCAGATTTTTGCAACCAATCATGTGCTGAATGTTTTGCGAGCAGACAAAGTGGGCGATGAATTCGGCAACCAATATCTCATCAAAGGCAATGGCGATGAATATCAGAAAGCCGATGAAATAAAAGCCACCGGAGCGCGATTGATTATTCCGCTGAACTTCCCCAAGCCATTTGATGTGGAAGATCCTTTGGATGCACTGAATGTTTCATTGTCTGATATGAAACATTGGGATATGTCGCCAGCCAATGCTTTCCTGCTGCATCAAAAAGGAATCGAATTTGCTTTCACCGCTTCGGGCTTGGAAAAAAATTCCGACTTCATCAGTCATTTACAAAAAGTGGTGAAGTATGGTTTGCCCAAAGAAATCGCGTTGAAAGCCGCTACTTACAATCCCGCGCTTTTTATTCAGCAGGAAAAACAAACCGGCACTTTGGAAGCGGGTAAGTGGGCAAATTTTTTCATCGCTTCCGATGATATTTTTGAAAAGAAAACTAAACTGGTGCAACACTGGGTGCGCGGCAAACAATATGTGCTGAACGATTGGAATTTCAAAGATATTCGCGGCAACTACGAACTCACTTTTGGCGCTGAAAAACGCAAGATCATTATCGAAGGCGAACTGCTGGAACCCAAAATGAAACTTGCTGTCAGCGATACACAAAAAACCGACATGTCCTTTTCGCGCAAAGGAAACTTAGTGTCCTTGCAATTCAATCCTGAAAAAGACAGCAGCAAAAATATTTTTCGATTCACGGGTGTAACGGAAAATAATTTGTGGAAGGGCAAAGCGCAACTGCCCGATGGCAACTGGGTAAACTGGCAAATGAAATATGTTTCGCCTTTGGAGAAAAAACAAAACGATAAAACTGACGATGAAAAGAAGGAAGAAAAGAAGGAAGATAAAAAACCGGAATACGGAAAGGTAATTTATCCTTTCACGGCTTACGGATATGAAGAGCCACCGAAACAGGAAACAGTGCTCTTTAAAAACGCTACGGTGTGGACCAACGAAAAAGAGGGCGTTTTACAAAATGCCGATGTGCTGCTAGAAAACGGAAAAATAAAACAGGTCGGAAAAAATATTATGGCTGCCCATGCTATTGTGATTGATGCCACCGGCAAGCATCTCACTTCGGGAATTATTGATGAACATTCGCATATTGCGATTAGTCGCGGAGTGAACGAAGCCGCGAAAAGCAGCACAGCCGAAGTGCGCATTGGCGATGTGGTGAACAGCGAAGATGTGAATATTTACAGGCAATTAGCCGGAGGTGTAACGGCAGTACAATTGCTACATGGCAGCGCCAACGCCATTGGCGGACAAAGTGCTTTGATAAAACTGCGCTGGGGTTTCATTCCCGAAAAAATGAAGATTGAAGGCGCTGACGGTTTCATCAAATTTGCATTGGGCGAAAATGTGAAGCAAAGCAACTGGGGCGATTTCAATACCACCCGTTTTCCGCAAACGAGAATGGGCGTGGAGCAGGTTTATGTAGATTTTTTCACAAGGGCAAGGGAATATAAAAACAGCCTCTCCCTAACCCTTCCCAAAGGGAAGGGAACGGCTAACGCGCAAGGCTCAGGCGGGGTTAGACGCGATTTAGAACTTGAAGCCCTTGTCGAAATTCTCAATAACAAAAGATTCATTACCTGCCACAGCTATGTGCAAAGCGAAATCAATATGCTCATGCACGTTGCCGATTCGTTTGGATTTAAAGTGAACACGTTTACGCATATTTTGGAAGGCTACAAAGTGGCGGATAAAATGAAAGCGCATGGTGTTCATGCCAGCACCTTTGCCGACTGGTGGGCATACAAGTTTGAAGTGGTGGACGCCATTCCGCACAATGCGGGCATATTGGAAAAAGTGGGCGTGAACACCGCCATCAATTCCGATGATGCCGAAATGGGCAGAAGGCTGAATCAGGAGGCAGCCAAAAGTATTAAGTATGCCGGTATGAGCGAAGAAGATGCGTGGAAAATGATAACACTCAACCCTGCTAAAATGCTGCACTTAGACAACCGCATGGGCAGTATCAAAGCCGGTAAAGATGCCGATGTGGTGTTGTGGAACCAAAACCCTTTGAGCATTTACGCCAAACCTTTATTGACTTTTGTGGATGGCTACCGTTTCTTCGATGCCGAAAAAGATTTACAACTGCGCCAGCAAATAGCAGCCGAAAGAAACCTGCTGATTCAAAAAATGTTGGAGGCAAAAAAAGGCGGTGCGCCCACCCAAAAGCCCGTGAAGAAAGAACAAAAAATTTGGCATTGTGAAGATTGGGAGGAGGAAGGCGAGCATGGGCATGATGGGCATTGAGAAGTGAGTAGTGAGTATTAAGTAGTGAGATGCTTAGTTGGGGGATTCGGGGCTGCAAAGCCCAAATGGCGATTAGTGGGAAGTGAGATAAGATGCTCTTTCGGATTTGCAATCCGAAAGGAAAGAGCTACGGATTTGTAATCCGAAAACAAGCATAAGTTTGAAATAATGGGATTAAAAAACAAAATCTATCCTGAACTCACCTATTTCCTTACCATGACGGTTGTGGATTGGGTAGATGTTTTTACGCGCCCTGTTTACAGAAGTATTATTATTGAATCATTGAACTATTGCATAAAAGAAAAAAATCTTAAAGTATTCGGTTGAGTATTGATGACGAATCAACTGCACATGATTGCACGCTCCAAAGACGAAACTCACTTATCAAATATTATCCGCGACTTTGAAAAGTTTACCAGCAAAAAAATTGTAGCTGCCATTGAGCAGGAAAATGAAAGCCTTAAAGAATGGATGTTAGACAGATTTTGGTTTGCCGGAAAATACAATCCGAAAATTAAGGACTATACTTTTTGGCAGCCGGGAAATGAACCTAAGGAAATTTTTTCCAATGAATTTTTCGACCAAAAACTTAACTACATTCACGACAATCTGGTTCGGGCAGGGTGGGTGGAAGAACCGCATCATTACTTGTATTCTTCCGCAATAGATGATGCCGGAATTAAAGGTTTGGTTGATGTAATTTTGGCTTAGCTTTTTATAGGATTATAAATCCTTAGCTCAGGGATTCGGGATTGCAAATCCCGAATAGCGGGGGTTCTTTAGCTTTAAGCTTGTATCAAAAAAATTCTTTGCAAACAAGAGTATAATGAGATATTAATCTGCCTTAACTCTTATAGTATTTTGTTTCATTGTGATTTTACCTGTCATGTCCATGTGTTCGCCTTCTTTGAATTTGATTCTGTTTCCTCCGCTTCTCGTATAGGTTCCATTGTTTAAAATCACCACTCCGCTTAAGAGAGTAATTTCTCTTTCCATTTTGGAAAACGTTCCGTTTTTCACTCGCATCATAATGCCATCTTTCAGCATATAGCCATCGGGTATGTGGTTGTCAAAATTGGAGCGTAATTCTGTCGGAACTATATTTTGGATTTCAGAATCATTTTGTGCGTGAGTGCCCGCAGAAAAGAAAACGATGAACAACAGAAGGAATAAATTTTTCATGAGCTTTGTTTTTTGTTGAACAGAACATTTTTTTGCTTTCAGTATCGGATTATTGAGAGCGCATAACTATGCTCTGCAAAGCTGAAAAAACATCGCTCGTTATTGTTATATCATTTCCGAAATTTATTACATGATTGCCACATTATAAATATATCTGTGATTTAGACCATTACCGAAGTTTCATCATCCTCCTACCCCCCTTCAAAGGGGGACAGGTTACCCTAAGCCTCAAACATTTTTCACTAAACTTAAATAGATGCCAATAAGTCCCCCTTGTGTGCAGCCTATGCGAGAAAGCGATAGGGGGAGTGCGGTTGCATTGAAGCATAGCAGGGGGATGATTTCTCTTCAACATAGCCCATCACAAAATCCATCAGAACCACAGATGAATCGGATTACGGGATGACGCGGATTTTTACAACAGAACCCTCTCATAAAAACAACAAAATCAGCGGAATCTTTTCATCCGTTATAATCCACGATTCAGACAAAGGTTTACTTTTTTCGGTCATTGCAGACGCTATAATCAGTAAGGATTACAAATCCTTGGCTCATGGGTTCGGGTAAAGCCGAAGTTTTATCATCCCCCTACCCCCTTCAAAGGGGGACAGGTTACCCCAAGCCTCAAACATTTTTCACTAAACTTAAATAGATGCCAATAAGTCCCCCTTGTGTGCAGCCTATGCGAGAAAGCGATAGGGGGAGTGCGGTTGCATTGAAGCATAGCAGGGGGATGATTATTTCTTCGATTACGGGATGACACGGATTATTAAAACAGAACCATCACATAAAACAACAAAATCAGCGGAATCTTTTAATCCGTTATAATCCGCGATTCAGACAAAGGTTTTATTTTTTTCGGTATAGCGGACGCTATAATCAGTGAGGATTACAATCCTTAGCTCTTGGGTTCGGGATTTGGGAAATTCTGAACAGCGGAGCAAGCAGGTTTTAATAAATTCTTTCGAAATCATAGGTAGTCCAAAATTTATATTCTCCATTTACATCTTTCCTGTAAACATCATAAATGTATGTATTGGGCTCTTTTTTAATGGAATCGCCTATCATTATCTTATTGTCTATCGGGGGCATAAAACTCAACTTCACGCCATCTTCAAGATGAAATACTTTTGAACGACCATAAAAAGAGTTCGACTTTACCACAACAGATGAAATCTCTTTTCTAAAATATTCTTTTTTTAGCCTACTGCCATTTATCTGCAAATAGATAAACCAAAAAATGACAAGCAATATTGGGACACCTCCTGTTAATATCTTAACAATTAATGGCATCTTTTGCATATTATCAAACATGGTTTAAAAAAATTACTTTTTCCATTGCAAAAGCGAGTCATTGCTGATTATTCAAAGTGTTCTAAAGTTAAAATCCCTTCAACTATCTTGTTGTTAACCATTCGGTTTTCGAACATTATATTTTCAAGGTTTTCGTCAAAATTTCTCTTATATGGAGCATAATTAATGCAAAATTTTTTCAAGGCAATTTGCTTTCCTTTCATCGAAATGGTAATAGAGTCATTATAAACTTTACTTATCTCAAACAACACATTATGACCATAATGTTCAGAATGATAATTAGTATCAATGAAAACTGAACTGTCTATAATGTAGTATTTAATTCCTGGCAAGGGCATGTAAAATTCCTCACTTAGGTAATAAATCTTCGAGTCATTTATATGATATTCAGCATAAATATCATTATCAATAAAATACCAATACCCACTGATATTTATTTTAGGTTTTGCATTATTACCATTGCAACCAAATTGTGCAATAACTATAATTATCAAGAGGTTGCGTAATGTATTCATAGTATTTATTTTAGTTTCCCCGCTGTTCGGGATTCCCAAATTCCAACCCAAGCGCATGGAATTTTAATCCTAAATATTACCAACACCACCCCATTCCTTTGCGCCTTCGCGTCTTTGCGTGCAACCAACCCCATCACCTACTCACCACCACCCTATCCATAAACACCTTGCCGCCAATGAGCGACTGCACGAAATAGATGCCGGGAGCAATGTCGCCCAAATCAACAATATGAATGGAGTTGCGCTCGGCAGTGTTGAATTCGAGCAGCGTAGCGCCCAACACATTCACAATAGAAAGTTTTTCGAGTTGCTCACCGTTGAACGATTCGAAACGGATATGCAACACACGCTCGGTAGGGTTTGGATAAATTTTCAGGAAAGGATTTTTATTCGCTGCAACAATCGAAGTAGTAAATGAAAATACATCGCTCAAAGTAGTGCAGCCTTGCGCATTGGTAACTGCCACCTGATATTGCCCGTTCGATGAAGTGGGCAAAAACTGTTGAGTGCCGTTGGGTATGGCAATGCCGTTGAAATACCACTGGTAGCTGTCGCCTGCCGAAGCCTGCAAGCCTGTCGGTTGCCACGTAATGCTTGCCCCCGGCACCGGATTTACCGTAACATTAATCGAAGCTGTTACACACGATTTTCTGAAAGCCGCAGCCATCACCGTATGATTTTCGCCCGCGCCAATTTGTTTCGCGTTGCTCAGTTCTTTTGAGAGTTCCGGAGTGTTCGGATGCGCTGCCACGCCAATGCCCAACTGCGCATGACTGTTGTTCCCCCACGCCCAAACCGTTCCGTCATTTTTCAGTGCAAACGAATGATATGCTCCGGCAAAAACATCTTTCACATTCTGAATGGAAAGTTTCACGGGGATATTACTTGCATTGTTGTTGCCGTTGCCCAACTGTCCGTAAAAATTATCGCCCATAGCATACACTCTTCCATCGGAAGTAAGTATCAAAGTATGCTTATCGCCTGCGGCAGCTTTCACCGCGTTGTTGATGCCCGCCACGCGCACGGGTGTTTCGGTAAAATTCACATTATTCAAACCCAACTGACCGGAAGCATTATTACCCCAAACCCAAACCGAGCCATCGGCTTTAATCGCAACGCTGTGGTGTTTTCCTGCTGCTACATAAACTACTTCCGAAAGGCTGTTGATGCGCACCGGAAATGGACGATTCAAAAAATTATTGTTCAAACCCAACTGCCCGAAATCGTTGCCGCCCCAACTCCACACCGTGCTGTCGGTTTTCAGCGCAACGCTGTGCATACCACCGGCTGCTACTTGCTTCACATTGTTGAAACTTCCGATAAGGAAAGGAAAATTCTGAGTGGAAGTATTGCCTTGTCCTAATTGTCCGAAATCGTTTCTTCCGAAGGAATATACATTGCCCGAAGTAGTGAGCGCCAAAGAAAAATCATCGCCCGCGCTCACCTGTTGGGCGTTGGTAACCGAAAGAATTTGTTTGGGTCGGTATTCATCGGAATAGCTGGCATCGCCCAACTGCCCGAAGTTGTTGCGCCCCCACGTGTAGAGCGCACCATTGCCCATGCAGGCAATGCTGAACGAAGTTCCCGAAGCAATGCTCTCAACATTGTTGAGACTTTCTACCCAAAGCAATTCGGTTTTTGCAATCTGAGTATTGTCGCCCAATTGCCCGTAGGTGTTGTTGCCCACCGACCACACCAAACCATCGCCACCGCGAAATCCTTCGAGCGAATAATTGCCCGATGCAAACACATCGAGTGTTGCGCCCGTTGCGCCCGGAATGGCAACCCCATTCAACAACCACTGATTGCCTTTGGTATAATTGCTTTGCAGCGTGAGTGTATCGCCCGCACAAATAGCAGTGTCGGCATCGGGAATCATTTGCGCATCTGCTAACTGCACAATAGTGAAACTTGCTTCAGAAATCTGTTCGCATCCGGTAGTGTTCGAAGTGCCGATTACACGAACAGTTTGTCCGTCAGAAAGATTACTCAGTGTAATTGAATTGTTGGCGGCAGGTGCGCCTTGCGAAACACCATCTACGGTCCACTCATACAAGTCCGCGCCCGTTGCAGTGAAAGTCAAATCTTCATTGCCGCATATCATTCCGGAGCCGCTGGGTGTGCTGAGCGTGAGGTTGATTTTATCTACCGTGAAAATAAATTCGTTCGAAGCAAAGTTGCCGCACCCGTTACTGTAGCCACGCACCGAAATGGTATCGCCTTGTTCAATTTCCGAAGTGGAAAAAATATTGTTGTTCGTAACACCCTGCGAAAGCCCGTTCACAAAAAATTCATACTGTTGCGCGCCACTCGCTGTGAAGGTTACTGTTTCGCCAAAACAAATACGGTTGTTGGCATTCGATGAAACAAAACTCACATTCGGTAGCGGAGATACAATGTAATTAAAAGTGCTGCCCGACAACGAAGCGCATACGGCATTGATGCCCCGCACGCTGACGGTTTGTCCGCTTTGCAAAGTTGAAGTATTGAAAGTGTTGTTGGCAGTTGGTCCGCTCACCACCGTGCCGTCTATCAGGTATTCATATTCGTTGGCTCCGCTCGCGGTGAAAGTAACCGTTGCTCCTTCGCATAGAGTGTTTCCCACTGCGCTCGAAGTGAAACCAACCACAGGAAAAACATACACATTGAAAGTAAAAGTGGAAGCAGCAAATGCGCTGCATCCGTTCGATATGCCCATCACTCTGATGGTTTGTGCATTTTGAATATTGTTGGTTGTGTAAACATTATTTGCCGAAAGCGAAGTAACAGGATTATTGTCTGCATAGAACTGATATTGTTGCGCACCACCTGCCGTGAAGGTTACACTTTCGTTGGTGCAAATTTGATTGTCGGCATCGGAAGAAGTGAGCGTAACCGTTGGCGCGGGATTCACCGTAAATGTATAAGTCTGTGCAGCGAACGCTTCGCAACCTGTCCCGTTAATGCCTTTCACCGAAACCGTTTGCCCGTTGCTGAGATTGTTGAGGGTGCGAACGGTGGTAGCGGCAGGATTATTTATCGGAACACCATCTACAAAAAACTGATAAAGATTCGCGCCCGAAGCTGTGAAGGTTACACTTTCTCCGGCACAAATAATATTATCTGCATCGGAAGAAGTAAGCGATACGGTGGGCAAATCATATACTCTGAACAGCAATG
>CAZFFP010000014.1:0-54633 GCA_964518215.1 uncultured Chitinophagaceae bacterium | reverse complement strand
ATTGACGTTTGGACTCGTGTAAACAACCGTTTAACTCAAACGCTGCTCGACAGGCTTTCTACCGATAAGCAAGGATTCAACTCCGTGTTCATGATGTTAGATTCCGGGGCCCGGGGTTCTAAAGAACAGATTAAACAGTTGAGTGGCATGAGGGGTCTGATGGCTAAGCCGCGTAAATCAGGTTCATCAGGTTCTGAGTTGATTGAAAACCCGATTCTTTCAAACCTGAAAGAAGGTCTTTCAGTATTGGAATACTTTATTTCTACTCACGGTGCGCGTAAAGGTTTGGCTGATACCGCTCTGAAAACTGCCGATGCCGGTTACCTTACCAGAAGATTGGTTGACGTAGCTCAGGATGTGGTAATTACCGATGAAGATTGCGGCACATTGAGAGGTATTCCTACTTCCGCGTTGAAAGACAATGAAGACGTAGTAGAGCCTCTTTACGACCGTATTTTGGGCAGAGTGAGTCTGCACGACATTTATGATTTCGATTTGAAAACAATCATTGTTCATGCCGGTCAGGAAATTGATGAAGACAAAGCTGCCAAAATAGAGAAAGCCGGAATTGATACGGTTGAAATTCGTTCGGTGCTTACCTGCGAAACCAGAAATGGTGTTTGTGTGAAATGCTACGGACGTAACCTTACTAATAACCGTCTGGCACAAAAGGGCGATGCGGTTGGTATTATTTCAGCACAGTCTATCGGGGAACCCGGAACGCAGTTGACACTTAGAACCTTCCACACAGGTGGTGCGGCTTCTACAGTAGCCACCGAATCGAAAATTGTTGCTAAATATGATGGGGTAGTAGAGTTTGAAAGCGTAAGAACTGTAACTTATGTGAACGAGCAAGGCGAAAAACAAATAAAAGTTATCGGTCGCACAGGCGAAATAAAAATTAAAGACGAAAACGGACGCGACCTTAACAGCAGCAATATTCCTTACGGGTCTATTCTTGCTGTGAAAGACAAACAGAAAGTAAAACGTGGCGATACACTTTGTTCTATTGACCCGTGGAACGCTTTGATTCTTTCTGATATTGCCGGAACTGTAGAGTTTGAAAATCTTACCGAAGGTATCACTTACCGCGAAGTAGTGGATGACCAAACCGGTCACCGCGAAATGGTAATTATCGAAAATCGCGATAAGAAGAAAATTCCCGGTATTCGTGTTATCGGAAAAGGAGAGGAGAAAACTTACAATACTCCTGTGGGCGCTCACATTATTGTAAATGATGGCGATAAAGTTCAAACCGGACATATCTTGATTAAGATTCCGCGTGCTTTAGGTAAAGTGCGCGATATTACCGGTGGTCTGCCACGTGTAACCGAATTGTTTGAAGCGCGTAACCCGATTAACCCTGCCGTAGTTTCTGAAATTGACGGTGTGGTTTCTTTCGGAAACATCAAGCGCGGTAATCGCGAGATTCATATTGAATCGAAAGATGGCATTCTTAAAAAATATCTTGTGCCTTTAACCAAACAGATTTTGGTTCAGGAGAATGACTTTATCAAAGCCGGAACTCCATTGTCTGACGGCTCTACCAGTCCCACTGATATTTTGGCGATTAAAGGTCCGTTTGCAGTGCAGTACTACTTAGTGAATGAAATTCAGGAGGTGTATCGTTTGCAGGGTGTGAAAATTAACGATAAGCACATCGAAACCATTGTGCGCAGAATGATGCGTAAAGTGAATATTCTCGATCCGGGCGACACCCGTTTCCTCGAAGGCGAAGCCGTTGATAAGTTCGAGTTTATACAAGAAAACGATAGATTGTTCGACAAAAAAGTAGTAACCGAAGCCGGTGATTCTGGCAACTTAAAAGTTGGGCAGATTGTAACCCTTCGTCAGTTGCGCGAAGAAAATTCTTTGTTGCGCAGGTCCGACAAAAAATTGGTAGAAGTGCGCGATGCTATTGCCGCTACTTCCGAGCCTTTGTTGCAGGGTATTACCAAATCTTCCTTGGGAACTCCAAGTTGGATTTCTGCAGCATCGTTCCAGGAAACTACCAAAGTGCTTAGCACCGCTTCTATCGCAGCCCGCGAAGATTCCATGTCGGGTTTGAAAGAAAACGTGATAGTAGGACATCTGATACCTGCAGGAACAGGCTTGCGCGAGTATGAGCGCATCATTGTTGGCTCTAAAGAAGAAATGGAGCGCATGGCAGCCAACAAAGCCGCAGAAGCTGTTGAAGCCGAATAATTCACTTCATAGTTTCAAAACAAAAAAGCCGATAGCAAATGTTGTTATCGGCTTTTTTGTTTTCGTATAATTGAAGATTCGGTTGGCGAACGTTTGATTTGCTGTTTTCACATCAAATGAGTTGATATATTGCTATCAACTAAAAAACGATTTTGAATTTATTCAGTCATAATGAACGATTGCGAAGAATCATTTTCAAACTTGTTTGTTTCATTACCGAAGTATGTATAAATTTGCGTTCCCTTTGAGAAGGGTAATAGTTTTTTGAAATTTCTTTTGCTGAAATCCGTTATCGGTTTTTATTCAAAAGTTTTCATTGCCGATGTAGCTCAGTTGGTCAGAGCTACTGATTTGTAATCAGTAGGTCGGGGGTTCGAATCCCTCCATCGGCTCTTTTTTTGAAGATGCCATTCAGGCATTTTCTCATTGATGGGGAGATAGCCAAGTGGCCAACGGCAACAGACTGTAAATCTGTCCTCTTCGGAGTTCCCAGGTTCGAATCCTGGTCTCCCCACCAAAATTTAGTTCTTTTAAAAAAAATGATTTTATAAGCGGGAGTAGCTCAGTTGGTAGAGCGACAGCCTTCCAAGCTGTAGGTCGCGGGTTCGAATCTCGTCTCCCGCTCTCGAAGCCCGATAATTAACTGTCGGGCTTTAATATTATAAGCCGTTGTAGCTCAGTGGTAGAGCACTTCCTTGGTAAGGAAGAGGTCGACAGTTCAATTCTGTTCAACGGCTCATCTTTCCTCTCTTTTGAAAACATACTTGTTGATATTTTTTTAAGAAAACTCGCCTATGTAAAGGGTGATAATAAAATACTTGTCAACTAATTTCCTTTCCCGTAATTTTTTGCGATTAATCCGGTGAATTAAACAATGCAATAGGACTTTACTTTTCAAAAAAATTAAGTCCTTTCATATTGCGCTACAAATTTGCTAATGGCATTTAATTTAAAGATTGCTTCCGATATTAAACTTTTATTATTGTAAGGGTTAATGGCAATATTTTAAACAGGCTACTATTGTTACTTCAATATTTCTGATTTTTGTGCAAAAAAAATATGATTGCAATTACCGGTGCAGCAGGATTTATTGGAAGTTGTTTAATAAGTTATCTGAACAGCGAAGGATTGACACATCTAATTCTTGTAGATGACTTTTCCAGCGAAACAAAAAACAAGAACCTTGAAGGCAAACAATTCATTGCTAAAATTGAACGTAATAATTTTATACAGTGGCTTAAAGAAAATCCTTATGAAGTAACAAAGATTTTTCATTTAGGGGCGCGCACTGATACAACAGAACCGAACTATGAAGTTTTTGAAAAGCTAAACGTGAGCTATTCAAAAGGAATTTGGAAACATTGTGCAGAAATTAAAGTTCCTTTGGTTTATGCATCATCAGCCGCCACTTATGGTTTGGGTGAATATGGATTTAATGATGACCATTCATGTGTAGAAAATCTACAGCCTTTAAATGCCTATGGCGTTTCAAAAAATGAATTTGATAAGTGGGTATTGAAGGAAAAACAACAACCACCATTTTGGGCAGGCGTTAAATTTTTCAATGTGTATGGTCCAAATGAGTATCATAAAGGAAGAATGGCTTCAGTTATTTTTCATGCCTTTCGTCAAGTAAAAGAAAAGGGTTTTGTAAATCTGTTTCGTTCGCACCATACTGATTATAAAGATGGTGAACAATTGCGCGACTTTATTTATGTAAAAGACGTTGTTCAAGCGCTCGATTTTTTAATGGAGCAGCAACCCGATAATGGATTATATAATCTTGGTACAGGAACAGCGCGAACATTTTATGATTTAGCTTCCGCTGTATTCGATGCGCTGCGCGTTACACCCGACATTCGATTTATAGACACACCTCAAGACATCAGAGACAAGTATCAATATTTCACAGAAGCAAATATGAATAAACTTCAACAAGCAGGATATCAAAATTCTTTTGCCTCACTTGAATCAGGAGTGAAGGACTATGTGGCACATTTCCTTTCGAAAGGAAAGTATTTCTAAAAGATTTATAATTTTAGTTCGCACAGAACACAACACTAAAAAAAAACCCTCTGAGTGAATCAGAGGGTTTCAAAGTATCAGATAAAATCTGATTACTTCTTTTTCTTAATTGCTTTCTTAGCAGTTGGCTTTTTAGCAACTGACTTTTTAGCAACTGACTTCTTAGCGGCAGCCTTTTTAGGAGCAGCTTTTTTAGCAGCTTTTTTAGGAGCAGCTTTCTTAGCGGCTTTCTTAGGAGCGGCTTTCTTAGCGGCTTTCTTAGGAGCGGCTTTCTTAGCTGCTGCTTTTTTAGCAGCCGGCTTTTTTGTTGTTTTAGCCATGGCAAATGGTTTTTTAGTTAAAAAATATTTAACGACCGAAAATTAGAACGACTTACGTAAGTCAACACACTCTAATTATAAACATTTCCACAAGTGTGTTATAAAACAAACAGAGAAGAAAAATAAAATCAGTGCGAATATACAAACTGACTTCGGGTAAAAAACATTTTCACAAACACTCAAAAAATGAAAATGATTTCCGCACAATAAACTTGTATTTTAGTCATTAACTATTCGCTTCAAAAAACTGCCGCTTGCGTTTTATACAAATCATCATGGTACTTGTAAGTTTAATGTTCATGCATGTTTCAAGCGCGCAGGAGCTTTCGCGTAAGCGCACACAAACCATACCTGTTACCGATGAATATGTGCTCGACTCACTGCATATTGTATCGCATTCAGTAAAAATATTCGACCAAGAGAATAATTTAATTGACACATCAAAGTTTGAAATTGATGGTGTGCATGGCATGATAAAATGGAAAGAAAAAGTTGAACTTGATAGTGTCAAAATAGAATACACTACTTTCCCTTTTAACCTTTCAAAATCATTTTTAAGAAAAAAAATTGAAGATGTTCCCGATGAAGAAAGTTTTGAAACCAATCCTTTCGCTTACATGCCGGGTAAAGAAACTACTTCAGGAATTGATTTTGGAAACATAGATTATAATGGAAGTTTTTCGCGCGGACTTTCTTTTGGCAACAATCAGGATGTAGTACTAAACTCAAGTTTGAACTTACAACTATCCGGAAAAATAACTGACGATATTGAAATTGTTGCCGCACTCACCGATAATAATATACCGGTGCAACCCGATGGCAACACACAGCAGATTCAGGAGTTTGATAAAGTATATATACAAGTTGGAAACAAAAAGAACACTATCATTTTGGGCGATTATGATGCGCAATGTTTCGACAGATATTTCATGCGCTTTTATAAAAGACTGCAAGGCGGAAGCTATCGCGGAAATTTCGATTTGAAAAACAATGGTAACATCACCACACAAACCAGTCTTGCAGTAGCTCGCGGAAAATTCACACGAAATCAACTTCAAATTAATGAAGGCAATCAGGGTCCTTATCGTTTGGTTGGAGCCGAAGGAGAAACCTTCATTATTATTCTTGCAGGAACAGAGCGAGTTTTCATTAACGGGCAACTCAAAACCAGAGGAGCAGACAGAGATTATATAATTGATTACAATATTGGCGAAATAACATTTATGCCGGGTGTAATTATTACCAGAGACATTCGTGTGTTTGTAGAATTTGAATATGCCGTTCAAAATTATTTCAGAACGATATTATTCACGGCTAACGATTTTAAAATAAACGACAAGTTGAAATTTCACATGAATTTTTATACTGAGCAGGATAATAAAAATCAACCTACACAAGATGAACTTACCAACGAACAAAAAGCTGTATTGCGCGCAGCAGGCGATAATCTCAAAGAAACATTTTATCCCGGTTACAGAATAGAAGATTTTGAACCCGCTAAAATATTTTACAAAATGACCGATACTGTTGTTGCCGGATTTTTATACGACAGTGTGCTTGTATATTCTACCAATGCTGATAGTGCGCGCTATACGGTTGTGTTTAGTAATGTTGGTTTTGGAAGAGGAAATTATGTTCGCGCTCAATCGAGCGCCAATGGTGTAGTGTTTGCATGGTTAGCGCCCGATGCAGCAGGAAATCGTCAGGGGAGCTATGAGCCGGTTAGAGTTTTAATTGCTCCTAAAAGAGAACAAATGCTTATTGGTGGCATGGAGTGGCAACCCAATGATAAAAACAAATTATTTATAGAAGCGGCTATGAGTAATGATGACCAAAATACTTTTTCGGAGCGCGACAATCAAGACAATATTGGTGCGGCTACACGCGTCAACTATCAACGAAAAATTTTCCTGAATCAATCTGAGAAAAAAGATTTTTTTCTGCTATCTGAAACTTATTATGAATTTGCCAATAGAAATTTCAATCCACTCGAACGCTATCGTCCGGTGGAGTTTAACCGCGATTGGAATTTCCAAACGCTGGAAAAAGCAGATGAGCATTGGGGAGGAACAGGTATAAGTTTGGTAAAAGAAAATGTTGGTCGTATAGGATACCAATTCAATACTTTTCAAAAAGGAGACCATTATAAAGGATTCATGAATGTTGTGAATGGCGATATGCTTTATAAAAATTATTATGCAAAAGCGAACATCAGAATTATGAATTCTGAAACTCAAGATAACCTTTCCTTATATATATGGCCCCAAATAGAAGCCGCAAAATCGTTTTCAAAACTGCGCTACTGGAAAGTGGGCGGCAGATTTGAAAAAGAAGACAACCGCTTGTATGTTCCACAAAGCGATTCCTTGTTAGCCGGAAGTTTTTTATTCAACGATTGGCGGGTTTTTATTGCCAATTCAGATTCGGCTACCGACAAAACAAGATTGGAATATATCAGAAGGCAGGAGTTTTTTTCACGCGAAGGCACTATGGATTTAGCCACCACCAGCAACACTTATAATTTTACGGGCGAGTGGCTGAGTGTTGACTGGCAACAATTTCGCTGGCGCTTCACTTATCGAAATTTTGAAAGCCACGATACGCTATTCACTACTAATGCTGAAGAAGAATTTTATCTCGGACGATTGGAATATACACTGAATCTTCTGAAAGGATTTATAAACCTCAATACACTTTATGAATTAGGTTCGGGCAGAGAGCAACAGCGAACGTTTAGTTTTCTTGAAGTGCCTGCCGGGCAAGGGGTGTATCAATGGATAGACTATAACGATAATGGCATTCAGGAGTTGAATGAATTCGAACCTGTACCTCCGGGGTTTGAAGATCGGGCACGGTTCATCAAAATTTATAATCCTACCAATGAGTTTTCTCCTGTGAATATTACCACATTCAATCAATCTCTGAACTTGAATCCACGAGCAAAATGGTTTGGAAAAAAAGGCGTGTTGGGATTTTTTGCCCGCTTCTCTACGCTTACTTCCGTACAACTGAACAGAAAAGTTTTTCGCGAAGCAGAGGTGTCTCCATTTAATCCGTTTATTACTGACGTGTCTGAAGAATTTTTGGTTTCGCTCAATTCATTGGTTCGTCAAAGTGTGTTTTTCAATAGGGCAAGTTCGGTTTGGGGCGTAGAATATTCTTGGCAAAATAATCAGAACAAAACCAGTTTAATTAATGGCTATGAAGTACGTAGTGTGAAAGACCACCTTACCCGATTTAGATGGAATTTCGCCAAGTCGTTCAGCTATATTCAGAAATTTTCTTTTGGCAATAAAGGAAATATAAGTGAATTATTCGGTGAGCGTAATTATGACATCAGATATTATAATGTAGAGCCTGAATTTACTTTTCTGTATAAAAGTAAATTTCGCGCAACTGCGCTTTACAAATTTTCCATGTCGGACAATCTGTTAGGAGAGGTAAATGAAAAAGCACGAGTGCATGACATCACCAACGAGCTTAGATATAATATTGTAGGCAAAAGCACCATCAATTCTCGCATCACTTATGCGAAGGTTAATTATGTAGGCGCTGTGGGCGATAATGCCATACAGTTTGCGATGCTTCAAGGATTACAAGATGGGCAAAATTTTCTTTGGAGCATTTCTTTTGAGCGGAATCTTGCAGCAAATGTTTTAATGAGCCTCACTTATGAAGGTAGGAAAACGGGCGATGCCGGTATGGTGCATAATGGCAGGGCATCGGTGCGTGCAATATTCTAATAAAATTATCATTTTGATGTATCCAATGATAATGAATCGAATTTGAGCAAAGCAGTGTTCAGTCTTTCAATCGTATCTTCTTTCCCGATTAAAGCAGCCATATCGAACACGGGCGGACCTTGCATGGTGCCTGCCAACGCTATGCGCAATAAAGGACCTATGTCGCCCATGCCTAATTGCTTTTCGGCAAGGAAACTTTTTACCAAAGCATCGAGACTTTCCGCAGTAAAATTTTCGAGCGATTTTATCTTGTTCGCCAATTCGATGAAAAATTCTTTTTTTCCAATCTTCCATTTTTTCTGAAGCATGGTAGTGTCGTAAGTATCGGGCGCGTGAAAATAGAATTTTCCCAAAGTATAAAAATCGGTGAAGAAAGTAACTCGCTCCAACATTTGACGGGTAAACTCGGTTATAAAAGCATCGTCTTTCTGCACGCCTTCTTTTGCTAACAACTCTTTTACCTGCACTACAATTTCATCTAAAGGATGCAGTTTGAAATATTGCTGATTGAACCATTTCAGTTTTTCAAAATCGAACTTAGCTCCGGCTTTTCCGATGCGCTCAATGGTGAACGCATCGATAAGTTCTTGCATAGAAAAAATTTCCTGCTGTGTTCCAGGATTCCATCCCAAGAAAGCCAGAAAATTGATTAGCGCATCTGGAAAAAAACCGCGCTCGCGAAATCCTGTTGATGGCTCACCACTTGCGGGGTCGGTCCAGTTGAGCGAAAAAACGGGAAAGCCCAAACGGTCGCCATCGCGCTTGCTGAGTTTGCCGTTGCCATCGGGGCGCAGTATTAAGGGCAGGTGTGCAAACTGTGGCATTTCCCAACCGAAAGATTGATACAGAAATACATGCGTGGGCGCAGAAGGTAACCACTCTTCGCCCCGAATAACGTGTGTGATTTTCATGAGGTAATCATCTACCACATTTGCCAAATGATAGGTGGGCATACCATCAGATTTGAACAACACTTTATCGTCCAACTGATTGCTGTGAAAGCTCACCCATCCGCGCACCAAATCTTCAAACTTCACTTCTTCGTTGCGGGGCATTTTGATGCGAATGACATAAGGCTCGCCCGCATTGATTCTTCTTAGCACTTCATCGGAAGGAAGTGTGAGGGAATTTTTCATGTATTGGCGGGTTACGGAATTATACTGTGGAGAAGGCACTCCCTGAGCTTTCAGATTTTCGCGCATTTGCTCTAATTCTTCGGGTGTGTCGAAGGCATAGTAAGCATTTCCGTTTTCAATTAATTTCAACGCATAATCTTTATACATGGTTTTGCGCTCGCTTTGGCGATAAGGACCGTATTCACCTCCATGCACCGGACTTTCATCAGGCTCTAAGCCTACCCATTTCAAGGTTTCAAAAATATAATTCTCTGCTCCGGGCACGTAGCGGGTTTGGTCGGTATCTTCTATTCTGATAATGAAAGTGCCCTTGTTTTTTTTTGCAAAAAGAAAGTTATACAATGCCGTGCGCACACCGCCTATATGTAAGGGACCTGTGGGGCTTGGCGCAAATCTTACTCTAACACTCATCTTTACTCGATTTAGGCTGCAAAGGTATTATCATATTCTGAAAGAGCGAATTGAATTAATAAGCACTTCGAGAAATAATCAGAAATTATAATGCCTTCAGACAAACAATTTATAAAGTCTTTTGAAAAAACTAAACCACCCTGTATTCTTTTCTTTAAAAATACGAGCCGTAAACACAATATATTTGTCGTTTATTTTTTATATCGTTGAGCAATGAATTCATTAATTGAAACATACTGTTCGCCCGAATGGCTCGAATTTGTAACCTTTCATAAGAAAGTATTCGATTTTCCTGCAAAGGCAACCATCTTCAAGCAAGGAGACCTCACCGAAGGATTTTATACAATAAATTATGGAAAAATAAAGGTAATTACTCATGAAGCGCCCGATAAAATTCGCTTGGTTCGTCTGGCAGCCGATGGCGATATATTCGGACACAGAGGCTTGTTTGGCAATTGGAAATATCCCGTTTCAGCAATTACATTAGCGCCCACTCAGGCTCTTTTTCTTCCTATTGAGCCATTTACGCAAGTAGTAAAAGCCAACAGTGAGTTGTCATATCAACTCATTGCTTTTTTTGTTGAAGAATTAAGGCTTTCAGAGGAAAAAAATATAATCATGCCGGTGAAGAATAAATTAGCCAAAGCAATTCTGATGAATTACCGTGCCTTTGGTTTTGAATCTGAAAAAAGTACAAGGCTGAGCCACACTATTTCGCGACAAGATTATGCCGATTATATTGGCACTACATACGAAACTATTATTCGTGAACTTAGCCTGCTTAATAAAGCCGAAATCATAAGAACCGAAGGGAAAACCATTATAATCAGAAATTTAAATGCGCTCGAAAAACTCGCGAAGGCTTTTTAATGATAATAGTTTGTGTTTTATTGGAGTTTAATTTTATCGTAAAACAATAACCATTGAGTTTCATGAGTTTTCTATACGTAAAGGCACTGCATATCATATTTATAGTAACTTGGTTCAGCGGTATGTTTTATTTGGTGCGCCTGTTCATTTACAATCGCGAAGCCAACGATAAACCTGAGCCGGAGAAAACCATTCTTCAAAGGCAGTATTCAATCATGATTCAAAGATTATTGTTTGGCATTACACTACCCTCATCAATTTTGACTTTGATATTCGGTATATGGATGTTGTTTTATTACAGCGACATTCCTGTATGGTTATATGTCAAACTCGGTTTAGTGGGGTTGTTGTTTGGTTATCAGTATTCGTTACACATCATTTACCGGCAGCAAAAACAAAGAAGTTTTCAATACTCGTCCAATCAATTGCGAATTTGGAACGAAGTGGCAACCGTGTTTTTGGTAGCTATTGTTATGCTCGTGGTAGTGAAGCAAAACATGAGTCTGGTTTATGGATTGGTAGGCTTGCTTTGCTTGGTTTTGATACTGATGGCTGCCATTAAAATATATCGGGCGAAGAGAGGCGTTCAATAATCGAAGTGTAACTTTTCTATTCTTTGTTAAAACAGCGATTCACATTTGTATCAAATTCGTATTCTAAAAAACAGGCGCAGTAATAACCATATTGCGAAGAAAACTGAAATACCAAACATCAGATTGCCAATGGCAGGAGCGTTGCTCCAAATGCTCATTACCACCGAACCTGCAAGCATAAACCCAATAAGCAGGGTAACGGCTACTATACTGCTGATATTTTTTGCCGATTTTCCCCATATACCTTGTTCGCTCAAATGAATTTCGTGTATCAATTTCCCTTGCTTCAGTTTAAAAAGTATTTCATTCATTTCTGAAGGGAAATCGCGGATGAGCGAAATATAATCGTTCAAGGTATCAAACAATTCATGCGCAATAGATGCGGGCGAAAATTTATCCATCACCAATTCAGTAGCATACGGCTTAATGATAACGGGCAGAGAAATAGCAGAGTCGAGTTTAGCTCCGAATTTTTCTATAGTGGCAATCGCTTTCAGCAGCAAGTAAATATTTGCCGGTATTCTCAATTCATACCTGAGAATAATTTTGATACACTCGTTTAAGATTAAAGAATAATTCAGTTGCTCGTAGCTATAAGAGCTATGTCGGTTGAGCATGTCTTGCACATAAAACTCCATGTCGGCTTTTTCTGCAAAGAATTTTTTGCTGCATAATGTCAACAGCGATTCGGTGATAATGCGCGCATTGTTGGTAGCAAGCCCTAAAGTGAATCCTGCAAGAAATTGCATGTGCGAAGGTTTGAGCGTGCCAACCATGCCAAAATCAATAAGCGCAATGCGGTTGCCGTGCTGAATAAAAAGGTTGCCCGGATGCGGGTCGGCATGAAAAAACCCGTGTTTAAAAATCATTCGAAGCAAAATATGTGTGCCGTTAAGTGCAATTTCTTTCGGGTCAAATCCTTCCTCTATGAGTTGCGAAACATTATCAGGATTCACTCCGTCAATGTATTCCAGCACCAGTAATTTGGGCGTTGAAATTTCTAAATAAACCTTTGGAATTTTGCAGTAAGAAACATCTTTAAACAACTCATGAAATCGTGCTACATTGGCGGCTTCATTCACATAGTTCAATTCCGATTTCAATGTTTCGCCAAATTCTTCTACAAAGCCCACAATGTCCACAGCCGTTAAACCCGGATACTCATCAACCAATTGCTGCGCTAAATATTTCAGCAGGTGAATATCTAATTCAATTTTAGTTGCAATGTCGGGTCGTTGAATTTTTATTACTACTGCTTCTCTCGAAAGCAGCTTGCCCCTATACACCTGACCTATGGAGGCAGAGCCGATACATTCTTCGCGCTCTATTTCAATAAAATGTTTATCAATAGGACATCCTAACTCTTCTTCAATCAGTCGCATGGCATAGCTGTGGTCAATAGGCTTCACCATCGTTTGAAGTTTTTTCAGTTCGCTTCTTAATTTATCTGAAACAATATCGGGGCGGTCGGCTAATATTTGCCCGAATTTTACGAAAGTGGGTCCCAACTTTTCAATCATGAGCCGAAGCCGCTCGGGCATAGACAATACTCCACCATTTCGTTTGTATTTGCCCGGAATAAAGATGCGCATGTATTTGCGTGCACTCATCCAGTTGATGGTAAAAAATTTGACCAGCGTGAACATGATATAGATGCCGCGCAATGCCCGGAGGTAATAAAGCCGTATGCTAAATATTTTCAGCATCATTAATATTTTTTCAGGTTCACAAATTCAAAATGCCGGACTCTATTGTTGAGGCACCATGGTATTACTTTTTCATTTCTTTAAGTTCTTTGGTGAGTTCTTTTATGGCAGCGGTCAATTCTTCTATGCCTTCTTTATCCGGCAAATCACTTTCAGTAAAAGCATCTTTAATGGTATTCTGTAAATTGATATTATCTCTGGTTCTTTCAAGATATGCCATGGTGGCATGTGCCCATTTCTCTGCTTTTTCAGGGTCTTTCTGATATTCTTTAATGATGGTTGAAACCTGTTTAACAAAAGTTTCGCGGTCCGATAGTCCTATTGTAACACCCAATCCGAAAAGTGTTTTTGCAAAATCTTTCATAGCAGTAGAGTTTTTTGCATCGGTAAGTTAAAAAAATAAAATCCAACTACCACGCATTTTATGAATATTATTTTTATTCAGTAAAACTGAATATGAAAGTAGTTCGGTAGAAGTTTACAGATTCAATATTATAACAAAAAAATTCAAATATTTTTTAGAGCCATTATTCAGAAGCGATGATATACTTTTCAAAAAGACTCTGAATTCGATGATTCAAAAAGTGATTATGCTGCTTTTATAAATCTTTGCGACACCAACAATAGAAATATGCCGCTTAACAACACGATAGCAAACGCGAACAGCATTTCATTGGCATAAGGAATCAGGTTATAGTTCAAAGCCGCTAATCCCTGAGTCATTAAAAGCAACTCGGTGAGGAATATGCCCGATGTAAAAATGATAATGGCAGCAATGCTCAGCCTGTTTGTTTTTATAAAATTAAAAGCGAAGAAGTATCCAAGTATAAATACCGTAATCACTGCCAGCAATGCCAGGTGCAAGTATGCAATAACTATAGGGCGGAACCCGAAAGCTATTTTTGAAATGCCGGGAACGGGAGAAACCAATTGAAGTAAAAACTTCACCGATAATGCCAATGCCGCAAACAAAAACAAGTATCGGGCTATTGCCGAAATTTTACTTCTGATAACCTGAATGTTTTTACTGATAGTAGTATAAAACAACACCCACGCTATTACCTGAACTACCGCAGACATGACTATAACAAAGTATAACCATGCAGGCATTTTAAACCACAACAACGATAAAAAATAAGCCGGTATGCACGAAAGAAAAAACATCCAGAAAACTTTTCTTCCATGCTGAAAAGCGATTTTAAATTCATGCATACGACTGATGAACAAACCCATGCAGGCAAAGAAAAACCAACCGTTGTATTGAAAATGCAGATAGTAATACACCGAACTCAGATAAAAATCGCGCGGCACATGCTTGGTCGCCATCATATATGCCAAAGCATAAGTTCCCAACGATGAAAATATATTGAACCACAGCGCTGCTTTAAACCAGTTTTTACCCGGATGATTCGCTGCTACCTGTTTCAGGTCTTTGAAAAATACAAAGGCAAAAAAGTATGTCACCAACAGAGAAGCCGTAGAAAATGTAATTGAAACAGCGCCATAACCCTGATAGATAAAAGCCCCCAACATTCCGTAAGCGCAAATCAGATTAGCAATGATGGCAACGGAATATTTTGTTTCAGAAAACCGGGAAGCATTTCTTTGAATGAAAGCAATCAACAACACCAACAATGCGTGTGAAATCCATCCGGCAAAAGCAAAATGCGAATGCGCGTGCATCAGGTATTTCTGTTTCAGAAACGGAAACTCAAAACCTATCTTATATCTCATCACCACACCCAGCAATGCCACTAACAAGAGGTTGAAGAGCGAAATATTAATCCAATGTTTGAGGGTGAGTTTCATACTTGATTCAAAAGTAAATAAACTGTTCTAAATCATTTATTGTAAATAATGTTACGCACAAACATTAGCGGCAACCGATTTCATTTTTCATGTTTATTCAGCTTTTTTAATTCAGACACAATGATTTTTTATTGTTGTTACTCCATATTTAAGATTTCACTTCAGCAGCATTTTTATATCTGAAGTTTCTTTTTATAAAACTTAAAAACTTAAATTAGTAATTGTAAATGTGTAGATTTATAAAATAAACACCTTTTTTATTTTAAAAAATCGCATTTCATTTTGATAAAAAGATTAAGCGCAACTGAGCGAGCAAATGTAACAAATGTAACAAATCTTAGAACTGAGGCTGTTTCTCTGGAAAGGATTTTGTGAGTTCTTTGAATCAATTTTAAAGTATGATAAGCATCATATAAAATGATGACTAAAGTCATTCATTCGATAGTTCTTTATTTAAACCTTTGCATCACCATTAAAAAACAAAAAAAATGAGAAACCTAACCCTTTTTACAGTCGCAACGCTTATCGCAATGCTCATTGCTTGTGGCGGCATCGAAAACCCAAGTAATCCCGGTGCACGAAAAGCCACCTCCGAGAAAAAAGACCCCGCTACTTATGATCCCAACAGAGGATTGGGAAAATTTGATAAAGTAGAAGTAGGAGAAACTTTAGATGCCGCAATGGCTGAAGCCGGAGAAAAAGTTTCAGGTGTGAAATGTTTGTCCTGCCACAAACTTACCGATGAAAGATTGGTAGGTCCCGGATGGAAAGGCGTAACCGAGCGCAGAACTCCCACCTGGCTCATGAACTTTTTCACCAACCCCGACCCCATGATTGATGTTGACCCCGCTTTGCAGGAGCAATTGGAATTATGTCTGGTGCGTATGCCTAATCAGGATTTGTCTGACGATGAAGCCCGACAAATTGTCGAGTTTATGCGGAAGAACGATGGCGTTATGTAATTGAAATCATTTTATCACATTCATAAATCAAACACCATGAAGTCTATTCCTTTCTTATTTTCATTAGCACTGGCAGCATTGTTGTTCGCCTGCGGGCAACCAGCTGCCACCGAAAGTGCCGGCACATCTACTGACTTAACCACTGCCGGACAGTCTGCCGTTAAAGATGATTTGTCGCAACCCAATGTAGTGCAGGTTGCCGTTGGTTCGCCCGACCATTCTACTTTGGTTACTGCCGTTACTAAAGCCGAATTGGTAGATGCATTATCGAATGTAGGACCTTTCACGGTTTTCGCCCCTACTAATGCTGCATTTGACGCGCTTCCTGCCGGAACGATAGAAAATCTGCTGAAACCCGAAAACAAAAAGGATTTGGTGAATATTCTCGAATACCATGTGTATGTAGGCGTAATCAGAGAGAGCTATATCAATGACGGCATGACGCTGAATCAGGTAAACAGTAAAAATGTTACGCTTGGAAAATCTGAAGATGGTGTGATTACTGTAAACGGAGCAAAAATTCTCGGTTCGGTAGAAGCCTCCAATGGTATTGTGTATGTGATTGACCAGGTATTGCTTCCTCAATAAAACAATCCATTTTTTTTTTCATAAAACTCTAAAAATATTTCCTATGAAAGTCAGATTTTTTAATAACCTCACAATAGTAGCCATGCTCGCGGGCATAGTAATGGTTTTCGGCTGCAAACCACAAGGACCCGGCTCAGTAAGTATGGGCGATGCTGCATCTAAAGTTTTTGTTCCACCGGGACAGCATGATGAATTTTACAATATTATTTCCGGTGGTTTCAACGGACAAATGAGCGTGGTGGGTTTACCTTCAGGCAGGGTATTCAAAATTCTTCCGGTGTTTTCTGTGCATCCTGAAAACGGTTATGGATACAGCGAAGAATCAAAGCCTATGCTCAACACTTCTCATGGTTTTGTGCCGTGGGACGATTTGCACCATATTGCCATTTCTACCACAAAAGGCGAGCATGACGGGCGTTGGGCTTTTGGTAATGCCAACAATACTCCAAGAATCGCCCGTGTGGATTTAACCACTTTTGAAACTGAAGAAATTATTGAAATACCCAACAGTGGTGGCAATCACTCTTCACCTTTTATTACAGAAAACACAGAGTATGTAGTAGCCAGCACACGTTTCTCAGTTCCTATCGGAAACGATGCCGCCAGAGATGTTCCGATTAATACCTACAAAGAAAATTTCAAAGGCACTGTGTCTTTTGTTAAAGTGGCTGATGATGGCACTATGGATATAGCTTTTCAGTTGGTAACGCCCGGTGTCAATTTCGATTTGGCTCGTGCCGGAAAAGGTCCTTCTCATGGTTGGTTTTTCTTTAGTTGCTATAACACAGAGCAAGCACACACACTTCTCGAAGTAAATGCTTCGCAAAGAGATAAAGATTATATTATGGCAGTAAACTGGAAAAAAGCTGAGGAATATATAAAAGCCGGTAAAGGCACTAAGGTAAAATCCAGATACGCACATAACAAATTAGACCACAGCACACATACTGCCACTTCTGTAATTAAAGAAGAAGTCATTCAATTGGACATTAAAGATTTCCCCGACATCGCTTATTTCGTTCCTTGTCCTAAATCGCCTCACGGATGCGATGTGGACCCTACAGGCGAATACATTGTAGGCAGCGGAAAATTGGCAGCACTCATTCCTGTTTTTTCTTTCAAAAAACTGATGACGGCTATTGATAATAAAGATTTTGAAGGCGATTATGAAGGACATCCCGTAGTGAAATACGAATCTGCTTTACACGGTATCGTTGAAAAACCGGGCTTAGGTCCTTTACACACCGAGTTTGACGGCAGAGGTAATGCTTACACTTCTATGTTCGTTTCTTCTGAAGTAGTGAAATGGAGTCTTGCTACTCTTGAAGTATTAGACAGAGTTCCTACTTATTATTCTGTGGGGCACTTGATGATTCCCGGTGGTCCTACTGCCAAGCCTCACGGAAAATACATGGTGGCTTATAATAAAATTACCAAAGACAGATACTTGCCTACCGGACCTGAGTTGTGTCATTCTGCACAGTTGTATGATATTTCAGGCGACAAAATGCAATTGCTGTTAGACTTCCCGACCATAGGCGAGCCTCACTATGCCGAAGCATTTCCTGCAAGTCTCATTAAAGACAAACAGGTGAAATTCTACAAAATGGCTGACAACAAACATCCTTATGTTACCAGAGGTGAAGCCGAATCAAGAGTAGAGAGAAAAGGAAATGTAGTGCGCATTTATATGACATCTATGCGCTCACACTTTTCGCCCGATAATATTGAAGGTATCAGAGTGGGGGATGAGGTATATTTCCACGTAACCAACCTCGAACAAGATTGGGATGTGCCTCATGGCTTTGCGATTAAAGGCGCTGAAAATGCAGAGTTGCTAATCATGCCCGGAGCTACCCAAACTTTAAAATGGACTCCTAATCGCGTAGGCGTGTTTCCGTTCTATTGCACCGATTTCTGCTCTGCTTTGCATCAGGAAATGCAAGGATACATCAGAGTTTCGCCTGCCGGAAGCAATGTTCCGATTTCATTTTCGCTGGGTAAAAACAGTCGTTAATTCATTAATTCAATGAGGTGCAGGAACATTTTAATTCCTGCACCTTTTTTATTCTACTGCTATGAAAAAATTACTTCCAGTTTCAAGAGCGCTTCTATTAATAGCTTCCTTGTTAATGATTATTGTATTCTATGTTCCATTTTGGGAAATACTCATGTGGGCACCACAATATCCCGAAGGATTGGCAATGCAAATCTGGATTAATAACATCACAGGCGATGTAGACATCATCAACGGACTGAACCACTATATCGGCATGAAACATATTAAAGTAGAAATGTTTCCCGAATTTAAAATTATGCCTTACATACTTGCGGCAATCATTGCCTTTGGAGTATTATCTGCCATTATCGGAAGAAAAATTATGTTGTGGTTCTTTTTCATCGTTCTCATATCGGCAGGTATAGCGGGGTTGGTAGATTTTTATTTATGGGGCTACGATTACGGACACAATCTTGACCCAACGGCTGCCATCAAAGTGCCCGACATGGCATATCAACCACCTTTAATAGGCTCTAAAAATTTATTAAACTTTCTGGCATATTCCGGTCCGCACACAGGCGGTTGGATAATGGTAGCTTCCGGTGGTTTGGTGATTATAGCGCTCGTGATTGAATTTTTTAAAAACAAAAAATAAAAAAACATGAAATTTCTCACTTTTATAATAGCGGCTTTCAGCATTATGGCTTGCGCCATCGAACCTGAAGATATTCACTACGGCAAAGATTCCTGCGACCTTTGCAAGATGACCATTGTGGATACCAAATTCGGAGCAGAAATAGTTACTTCAAAAGGAAAGATTTACAAGTTTGATGACGTGAATTGTCTGGTGCAATTCATGACATCAGGCAAGGTGAAAGAAAACGATATTGCCCATTTGCTGGTCATTGATTTCAGCAAACCCGAAAAACTGATTGATGCCAAAACTGCTTTTTATGTGTCTGCCGAAAGTGTTAAAAGCCCTATGGCAAGTAGGGTAGCGGCTTTTGCAGATGAAAAAATAAGTAATGAATATCAACAGAAATGGGAAGGCAAACCATTAACATGGAGCGATATAAAAAAGATGTTTGAATGAAGCATATCATTCTTTGTTTTATTTTTTTACTGAGTTGCTGCTTCGATACTCTTGCCAAAACTATTGAAGTGCAGCCTTTTGGAGTTGTGAACTCTATCAAAAAAGCCATTGAAATTGCCCAAGATGGCGACACCATAATGGTCAACAAAGGCATATACAAAGAAGGCAATATTATCATTCAAAAATCACTCGCCCTTATCGGTAAAAATTTTCCTGATATTGATGGTGAATCGAAATATGAAATATTCACCATTGCCGCATCTCATGTAAGCATCGAGGGTTTTAATATTATTAATTCGGGCAGGTCGAATATGGATGATTATGCGGGCATCAAATGTCTCGATGCGCACCATGTCATTATCAGAAACAACAACTTACGAAATACTTTCTTTGCCATTCATCTTTCTAATTCCGATTCTACACTTATAGAAAACAACCGGCTCGAATCCTTTTCAAAAATCGAATACGAATTGGGCAATGGCATTCACCTGTGGTATTGCAATTATTCGCGCATCATCAACAATACCGTTAAAGGGCACAGAGATGGTTTATATTTCGAGTTTACAACAGAGTCTTATATTCAAAATAATATCAGCCAAAGCAATATACGCTATGGTTTGCATTTTATGTTTTCGCATTACAATACTTATGAAGACAATCTGTTCAGCAACAACGGTGCAGGTGTGGCAGTGATGTACACCACCCACGTGAAAATGTATCGAAATACCTTTGAGCAAAACTGGGGTTCTTCTTCCTATGGTATGTTACTCAAAGACATCAGAGACAGCGAAGTGTATCAAAACGATTTTATAGGCAACACTATCGGCATCTATATGGAAGGCACTTCGCGCACTACTTTTCAACAAAATAATTTTAGGGCAAACGGGTGGGCAATCAAACTACAGGCAAGTTGTGATGACAATATTTTTTTTGAAAACAATTTCACCGCCAACACTTTCGATATTTCTACCAACGGAACTGTAGTGATGAATACCATTGACGGAAATTATTGGGATAAATATCAGGGCTATGATTTGAAGAAAGACGGTATTGGCGATATTCCTTATTATCCTGTTAATTTGTTTTCGGTAATTGTAGAAAGAATTCCATCGGCAATTATTTTGTGGCGCAGCTTTTTAGTTTTTTTGTTAGACAGGGCTGAAAAAGTAGTGCCTGTTGTAACACCCGAAAATCTGAAAGACAACAAACCGAGCATGAAACCCTATGATAGAGATAAAGCAACTTAAAAAGAACTTCGGAAAACTTTGGGCGCTGAATGATATTCATCTTTCTTTTTCGTCAGGCAATTCTTATGCGCTCATAGGTCCCAACGGCTCGGGCAAAACCACCCTCATTAAATGTATTCTCGGCTTGGTGATTCCCGCTTCTGGCAGCATTGAAGTAGCTCATGAAAACATTGCGGGACATTGGCGCTATCGCGAAAAAATCGGCTATATGCCACAAATTGGTCGCTATCCCGACAACATGAAAATAGGGCAGTTGTTCGATATGATAAAAAATATTCGACACGACACTACCGACCTTGATGAAGAACTAATTCGTTTGCTGAAATTGGAAAGCATGTATGATAAAAGTATGCACACACTTTCGGGCGGCACGCGACAAAAAGTGAGTGCTGCATTAGCTTTTCTCTTTCGTCCGCCCATTCTCATTTTAGACGAGCCTACCGCAGGTCTAGACCCCGTTTCGGTAGAAATTCTGAAAGATAAAATCGAGAAAGAACGCAAAGTCGGAAAACTGCTCATCATTACTTCGCATATCATGAGTGACCTCGAAGACATGACCAACGAACTCATATATCTGTATGAAGGGAAATTGGCTTACCGAAATTCTATACAACAATTGAAAACAGATACCGGGCATGAACGTTTAGGCAAAGCCATTTCAGAGATAATTATTCAACTATCGCAACACAATTAAAAAACACAGGCATTGATACGCATCATCAAATACATACTCTACGATATATTGAAGACACGATTCATCATGCTCTATATGCTGTTTCTTATGCTGAGTGCTATCGGTATGTTTCAGTTAGATAGTGATACCTCCAAAGTTATACTAAGCTTGCTGAATATTTTGCTCATTGTAGTGCCTTTAGTGAGTGTGGTGTTCACTACTATTCACTTTTATAATTCGTATGAATTCATAGAAATGATGCTGGCACAACCGGTCAATAGAGCAGTCATTTTTCTTTCGGAATATATAGCCGTATCGCTATCGCTTTGTCTGGCATTTATCGGTGGTCTGGGCATTCCCATGCTATTTTATGGTGCCGATGAAACAGCATTAACGTTGCTTTACTCCGGTTGTATGCTCACGTTGGTGTTTGTGTCGCTGGCTTTTTTGTCTTCGGTGCTCACCCGCGATAAAGCCAAAGCCATTGGCATTGCCCTATTTTTCTGGTTTTATTTTTCACTCATTTACGATGCCTTCGTGCTCTGGATGGTGTATAGCTTCAGCGATTATCCTTTAGATAAAGCCACGCTCATTATGATTTCTTTGAATCCTGTTGACTTAGCCCGCATACTGATGATTCTGAAATTAGATGTTTCTGCGTTGATGGGCTATACCGGTGCTTTTTACAAAGATTTTTTCAGCACCAATACCGGTTTTATTTTTTCTACCGCTGCTTTGCTGCTTTGGATGGCGCTGCCGGTATGGATTGCCTTTTTGATTTTCAGAAAGAAAGATTTATAACTCTTCCCCCGCTTTTAAAATATTTATGACAACACTATGACAATAATAAAGGACTAAAAGGTCTTTTAAATGGTTATCTTTGTGTAACGTAAAAAAACAAAATATATGGAAACACTCACACACAACACTATCGGAGCGATAGTAAGGCACAACTACAAAGCAGCCGGAGTTTTTAAAAATTATGGAATTGATTTTTGTTGCGGAGGCAATAAAACCATTGCTGAGGTTTGCCGCGAGAAAAATATAAATGCCGAAGCAGTAGAGCGTGAGCTTGAAACCGTTTTAGCCACACAGCCTGCCGATGCTGAAAATTTCGATTTATACTCATTAACCGCCCTTGCCGAACATATTGAGCAAACGCATCACAAATATATTGAAGCGCAAGCGCCATTGCTTCAACAGTATCTCGAAAAAATTGCAAAAGTGCATGGCAAAAATCATCCGGTACTGGAAGTGTTGAAGAATGAATTCAGCGTAGCCAGCGGACAGTTGGCGCAGCACATGAAAAAAGAAGAATTGATTTTGTTTCCCTTTGTTAAAAAAATGGAGCAGATGAAATATGGCGACAGACCGGTAGAACAACCGCCATTCGGCACGGTGCAAAATCCGGTTACAATGATGATGCTGGAGCACGATACAGAAGGAGAACGTTTCAGAAAAATGACTTCTCTTACCCATAATTACTCTCCCCCCGAAGATGCCTGCAATACCTATCGGGTTTCATTTGCGCTGCTGAAAGAATTTGAAGACAATCTGCATCAGCATATTCATCTCGAAAACAATATTCTGTTTCCAAAAGCCATAGCGTTGGAAAAGGATTTGTTTGGTGGAGATTCCGGCACTTGCGGTGTTTGATTTTTTTGGTGTAGGACAAAATGCACATATTGTACGTAAAATACTCTTATACAAGCTCAGAGTGACAATAACTTTATAAATGTCACGGTGAGTTTGTCGAATCATATCAACCTTAATGTGCAATTTGTCCTACACCCATTTTTTAGCAATACAAGACTTATCAGTATTTTTTTCGCAGGGTTCCGTATTATTGCATTAAAGATTTCTTTTTATGTTGTCAAAAGCCTGTGAATATGGCATTCGCGCTGTAATCTATATTGTTTCGCAAAGCAAAAAAGATATTAGAGTAGGCATTAAGGAAATCAGCAAAAAGGCGGGTGCGCCCGAGCCATTCATCGCTAAAATTTTACAGCAATTAGCAAAAGCCGGAGTTATTGCTTCTGCCAAAGGACCCACCGGTGGTTTTTATATAGATACATCGAAGCCCAAAATTATGCTCATTGATATTGTGTATGCCATTGATGGCGATGCCCTTTTCACTACCTGCGGACTCGGTTTGAAGAACTGTTCCGACAGCCGCCCTTGCCCCATTCATCACAACTTTAAGCCTATCAGAGATAACATGCTTGCCTTGTTTCAAACCACTTCTCTGAACTCATTGAGTAAAGATTTGGAAATGGGGAAAGTGTTTCTGAAGAGGTGAGAGCTTTTTCCAAAGTTTTAAAACTTTGGAAAAGGTAAGAATCCCGTTCAATCCATCCACTCCCAGGCACTCGAATAGGCATTGATTTCTTGTGCGTAGTCTATAAACTTTTCGTAGAAAGAAAACTGTGCTAAGGTGGCGCTGTCGCCTATCACTACCAATTTTTTTCTTGCGCGTGTCATGGCTACATTCATGCGCCTGATGTCTGAAAGAAAACCGATATCGCCTTCGGCATTGCTGCGGGTGAGGCTGATATAAATAATATCGCGCTCCTGCCCCTGAAAACTGTCAATGGTATTCACGGCAATTTTTGTTTCATACCATGCCCTGTCGGGAACATGCAGCCACTGTTCTTTCAACAATTGAATCTGCTGCTTGTAGGGCGAAATAATTCCGATACTCGGAAAATTTTGCGTTGTGTAATGCGCTTTCAATGCATCTGCCAGCCGAGCCACTTGTCGCAATACAAAAGCCGCTTCTTCCCGATTCACGGTGCTGGTGCCATCGGCTTCTTCATCAAAACCACAACCGGCAGTATCAATAAACTGTAGCGGACTGTCTTCTGCAAACAACAAATGTTTTGCAACAGAGCCATGTGCTTTCAGTTTATTTTCATAAAAAATTTTCGATGAAAACCCCATGATGTTTTCATTCATGCGGTATTGTTCTTCTAACAACGAAACCGCTTCGGGATGCCACTCGATACATTTTTCAAACAGCGTTTTGCTCAGTCCTTTCTTCGCTGCCTCCTGCGATTTGATGGTGGGCGGCAACTGGCAATGGTCGCCCGCAAGAATTACTTTTTTTGTTTTCAGAACAGGAATAAAACAGGCAGGTTCGAGCGCCTGTCCGGCTTCATCAATCACCACTGCATCATAATTCAGATGCTGCAAGGTGTAATGAGCCGTGCCTACCAGCGTGGCGGCAATCACCTGCGCTTTGCCCATCACATCATCGGTGATATACTGCTCGGTTTGCTCTACCTGCTTCATGATTTTGTGCGCTTCATCAAACAGTAACTTGCGCTGCTCGCGCTCTGCCCTGCCAAAACTGCGCTTATACTTATGCGCCATGTTTTTAAATTCCTGCGCCTGCTTTTTCAGTTGTTTGATTGCTTTCGAATCGGCATGTGCCGAAAGTTTATAGTCTAATGTGAGCGAAAGCAAACGCTCGGTAACCCTTGCCGGATTGCCCATGCGCAACACCTGAATTCCTTGCTCCGAAATTTTTTCGCTCAATAAATCAACAGCCGTATTGCTGGGCGCGGTAACTAATATTTTTTTCGCGCCTCTGTGGAGCAACTCTTTTATTGTCTGCACCAATGTTGTGGTTTTGCCCGTGCCGGGCGGACCATGCACAATTGCCAGTTCGTTTGCCTCTAATATTTTTTGCACAGCCGCATTTTGCGAAGCATTCAAAGCAGCGTTGGAATATTTCGCAAGAGTGATATTAAAGGTGGGTTGTTTTTCGCCTGTAAGAATTTGAAGCAATGGTTCCGATGATTCTTCCATGCGCTTATCGGCAAGTTTCAGAGCGCGGAACATTTCTTCATAGCTGTTATCGTCAAACAGCACATCAATGCCTAGCTTGCCATCGTCAGCCCAGTCGGGTAGTTCTTCGGTGCGGAAATTTATTTTCACACGGTTGCCGCTTTGATGCGAAACAACTCCTTCAATACGATTGTTTTTTGCATCGTGATTGCTGAATAACGCTGCCGACATGCCGAAGCGCAACTGATGCGAAATATCCTGATGCGTGGTGCGCTCGGCTTCCACCTGTATATAATCGCCTTTGGTGGTTTCAACGCCCCTAATGGCTATGGGATACCAGGTGATGCCGTTGGCTCTGCGCTCTGCGGCACTTGATTGTTCGGTTAGTTTCCGGTATTGCGCTCTGTCTTCTTCCTGTTCAATTTTCAGCAGTTCGTTGAGCGATTCAAAATAATTCATGCGTAAAGTTAGTGCGTGTGCTAAACCTTTTCCAAAGTTTTAAAACTTTGGAAAAGGTATTTTAAGTAGAAAATCTAAGAGCACTTCGAATGCCCACAACTTTTACATTTCAGACAACCTTCTTCAAAATACAAACCATCGGCATCGCCACACGAAGGACAGGTTTTGTCTTTGGCTTCCGCATCGGCAGGAATATATTTTTTCAAAGCGCGTTGCACACCATTTTTCCAAGTGTTGATGTGCGCACTGTCCAAACTCAGATTTTCTATGAGGTCGGTTACATGCACCATAGGCATACCATGACGCAGCACTCCCGAAATGAGCTTGGCGTAGTTCCAGTATTCGGGATTAAACGAGCGCGACAAACCTTCGATAGTGGTTTTGTAACCTTCGCTGTCCATGTATTGAAAGTCGTAGCGGGCATTACCGTTGCCGTTTTTGTTTTTGATTACCCAACCTTTTTTCACCCATTCGGGAATAATGAATGATTCTTCCGCTTTTCCCGTAAAAATTTCATACGGACGATTATTAATCAGCCCAATTACTGCTATCCATTTTTCTTTGTTATTCATGAAGCGCACTATATCGGCTTCGAGCACTTTGGGGCGTTTGGGCGGCACGCTGTCTAATACCATCGCATCGTCTTTCTTTTCGGCAGCAATCAACACGCCACTACGCGAGCCATCGCGATATACGGTAATGCCTTTCAAGCCCGAATGCCAGGCTTCGAGATAAATGTTGCCAACGGTTTCGGTGTTGATGTTTTGAGGCAGATTAATCGTAGAACTGATAGAGTGCGTAGTGTATTTCTGAACAATTGCCTGCAATGCCACTCTTTTGCGCCAATCAATTTCAGGTGCAGTGGCTCCGTGAAAGGGACTTTCGGCAATTGCTGTTTTACCCGAAACATCCATCCATTTTTTCAAACCATGATGATACACATCAAACTCCTGCCAGGTATCGCCCATGTCGTCAACAAAATCAACGGTGGCGTTTTTGTCGCTGGGGTTCACTTTTTTTCTTCTTTTATAATGCAGCATAAACACCGGCTCGATACCCGAAGAAGTTTGCGACATCATACTGAGTGTTCCGGTAGGCGCTACGGTGCTGATAGAAATATTTCTTCTGCCGAATTTCATCATGCGCTCATACATCTGAGGCAATTCTTTTTTAAGCATCTGCACAAACCCGGAAGTGTTTTCTATACGCGCGTCAAAGCCTTTGAATTTGCCCCGTTCAATCGCCATATCCACCGATGATTCAAATTCGGCTTCGCATTTGGTTTTTATCATTTGTTCGGTCATCAACATGGCTTCCTGCGAATCGAATTTGATATTCAAAGCGGCTAACGCATCGGCAAAAGCGGTGAATCCCAAGCCTGTTCTTCTTCCTTTCTTTCCGGTTTCATACAGCAGTTTCCAGGTTTCTGTTTCTACCTGTTTGATGGAATCGGGTTCGGGGTCGCTTTTTATTTTTTTCAGAATGCGCTCTATAGATTCGAGTTCGAGGTCCACCAAATCGTCCATTAAGCGTTGTGCTTCATAAGTGGTTTCGTAGAATTTTTTGAAATTGAATGAGGCATTTTCTGTAAACGGATTTTCTACAAAGCTGAAAAGATTCAGCGCCATGAGCCGGCAACTGTCGCCTCCCTGCATGGCAATTTCTGAACAGGGATTGGTAGAAGTGTTTTTAAATTCGGGATATACCGATGAAGTGGAATATACATGCTGGCGGTCCCAAAAAATAATGCCCGGCTCGGCTGTATTGTGGGCACAGTTTACAATGGTATTCCACAAATCGCGGGCGCGGATATTTTTTACAATAGTTGGTTTTTTAGCATCTACAGGAAAACGCAAAGCGAAGTTTTTATCTTTTTCAACCGCCTGCATAAACTCATCGGACACCCGCACCGAAATATTGGCTCCGGTAACTTTCGACAAATCTTGCTTTACGGTAATGAACTGCTCAATATCGGGATGCGCTATATCCATTGTAATCATCAGTGCGCCTCTTCTTCCTTTTTGCCCCACCTCGCGTGTGGTGTTGGAAAAGCGCTCCATGAACGACACCGCCCCCGATGTGGTGCCTGCCGCATTAGAAACAGCCGCACCCGATGGGCGAATAGTCGAAATGTCTATTCCTACACCACAACGCCTTTTAAAGAGTTGCACCAATTGTTGGTCGGTGTGCAAAATGCCGCCATAAGAATCGAATATTTCGGGCAGCACAATACAGTTCGACAGCGAGCCGAATATGTAAGGATTGCCCAACACTGCCATGACGCTTCCCTGCGGAATGATGTAGCGGAAATTTTTGAAGTAATCGTATATGCGTTTGGTGGTAAGGGTGGTTCTTTTTTGTCCGTAAGCCGATAGATATTTGAAAGAAGCATTCAGATGCACTTCTGAATATTTCTTTTCGATACGAGCATATTCTTTCGCCATTCTGTGGTGCATATCATCGGGAGTCAATTCTACCAGATTGCCCTTTTTATCTTTCACGGCATATTTATTCATCCAGGTAGTGGCAGCCAGTTCATCGCCATTGAAATAGGCGAGCGTAGCTTTCAACACTTCATTATAAGTGTAGGTGTTTTTTTTGAGCATCGGTTGGGTGGCGGTTTCTGTCAGCATAAGGTAAGCATTTATGTGGATTGGAAAAAATGTTGAGTTATTGGGGTGTAGGACTTGCATCATTTGCCGAGGCTGTATTAAAAGTCTGCTAAGTTTCATCAATGTCATCCTGAGCTTGTCGAAGGATATTTCATTAACAACGGTTTCATGGTTCGACAGGCTCACCATGACAGACTTTTGATACAGCCTCATGGGAATTTGTCCTACGCCCACTTAAAGTGTAAACTTAGCAGAAGGATTTACAACGGAAAATGATTTTCATTATAAGTTATCCTCAAGGTGTTGTTAAAAAAGATATTTTAGTCTTTTATTAACACAATGCTTGTTTAAAAGTGGTATTTGGAAAATAATCTTTTCTGAGTATCATGATGAGGATAATCTGTTTAAGTTTGATAAAAATTATTTCCCATGAACGGAGGAGAAATCATAGCTAAAGTTTTACAGAAGCACGGAGTGCGTTTTTTGTTTACGCTTTGCGGAGGACATATATCGCCCATTTTTGTTGGGGCGGAAAAACTCGGCATCAGAGTAATTGACACGCGACACGAAGTGAATACCGTTTTTGCAGCCGATGCTGTGTCGCGCCTGACAGGTGTGCCGGGCGTTGCGGCTGTTACTGCCGGTCCGGGATTAACGAACACTATTACTGCAGTGAAGAATGCGTATCTGGCACAATCGCCATTAATACTTTTGGGCGGTGGCGCAGCTACCATTCTGAAAGGTCGCGGCTCGTTACAAGATATTGACCAAATGAGCCTGATGAAACCTAATGTGAAATGGGCAGTGAGTATTTCTAAAGTGAAAGATATAGTTCCGGTTTTGGAAAAAGCTTTTCGTGTGGCACAGGAAGGTGTGCCCGGTCCGGTGTTTGTCGAATGCCCCATTGATACGCTGTATCACGAAGAATTGGTGCGCGATTGGTATGGAGCCAAAAGCAAGGATGTGCCTCCGCGCAATTTTCAGGAGCGTATTATTCAATGGTATGTGAATCGTCATGCGCGAAAATTATTTGAAGGAAAAGGTTCGGTGAATTTTAATATGCCAATTGCTTCAGTTACTTACCCTACACATAGCGGAGCAGACATAGATAAAGTAGCAAGAAAAATCAAAGCTTCATCGAAGCCTGTGATGCTCGTGGGCAGTGGCGCTATGATGAACCCGCGCAAAGCAAATGAGCTTGCAGAAGCGGTCAACAAATTGGGCATACCGGTTTATCTGAGCGGCATGGGACGTGGTTTGTTGGGCAAAGAAAATAATCTGCAAATGCGCCACAAACGCAGAGAAGCCATCAAAGAATCTGACCTGATTATTCTTGCCGGAGTGCCCAACGATTTCCGTTTAGACTATGGCAATCATATAGGGCATCGCCCATTTGTTTCGATTAACAGAAGCAAAGAAGATTTAAATAAAAACAAACGTCCCACCATTGGGGTATTGGCAGACCCGCAGGATTTTCTGATAGACTTGTCGAAAAAATTTCAGGGCAACCACAACCAATGGATTGAAAAACTGAGAGCAAGAGACAACGAGCGCGAAAAAAATATTGATGAGCAAGCTGCTGAAAATATCACCGGAATTAATCCCATTAAACTGTTTCGCGAATTAGACCCGATGCTGGACGACAACACCATATTAGTTGCCGATGGAGGCGATTTTGTGGCAACTTCCGCTTACACACTCAAACCTCGCTCACCGCTTTCGTGGCTCGACCCGGGTGTGTTTGGCACTTTGGGCGTTGGGGCAGGTTTTGCTTTGGGAGCCAAATTGGTTTTTCCCGAAAAAGATGTCTGGATTATTTATGGCGATGGCAGTGCCGGATACAGTCTGATGGAATATGATACGTTTGTGCGTCATAAACTGCCTGTAATTTCTGTAATCGGCAACGATGCCTGTTGGGCGCAAATTGCCCGCGACCAAGTGGACTTTCTGAAAAGCGATTGTGCTGTTTGTCTGGAACATTCAGATTATGAGATGATAGGAAAAGCTTTTGGCGCGGAAGGTGTAAGAGTTGAAAATATGGATGCCTTCATTGCTGCCGCGCGAGAAGCGAAAACTCAAAGCAGAAATGGGAAGCCATACATCATCAATGCCATTATCGGCAAAACTGATTTCAGGAAAGGTTCGATTTCGATGTGAGGTTATTTAAGGATTTAAAATCCTTTACTCATGGTTCGGGATTACAAATCCCGAACAGCAGAGGGAACAGCAGAGGAAAATAGCTGTTTCGGATTTGCAATCCGAAACGACAGAGAAACGGATTTATAATCCGCAAAACATAGAATAGATGCGTGCTGGAAATTTTTGACAATGAAAATTTTGTCATCAGTTTTGCTACACTTAAATATTTTCAAATTCGGAAGACTTTAAAATTCTTGAATTTCTGAAAACAAATTCTGTTGAACTGTTTTTAAAATTTTATAGAATGGTAACACTGAAAAATTTTACAACTACTATTGACCCCAAAAGAGTGCAAGACGGGAAAGCATATTTTAAAGATGGTGCTGTGTTAGATTTGAATGAAGCAGCGCCAGGCGAATGGGTGGCGGCAGTGGAAGGAAACGATATGTATGAAACAGAAGTGCATCTGAATAAAAAATTTCAGGTTACGTTGACAGATTGCGATTGTCCGCATGATGCCAATTTCTGCAAACATGTTGCTGCGGTTTTATTTGCCATTAAAAATGAATTGAATTTAGGCGATGAAGAACTAAACGCAGACGAGTCAGCAAAAACAAAAAAATCTGCTTCAAAAAGAGCAAAGAAAGAAACCTACAAAAACCTGATTCAAAAAGCATCCGAAAAGGATTTGCGCGCATTTGTAGAAAAATATGCTGCCAGAAACACTGAATTCAGAAATATGCTGATGATTCATTTTTCTGATTTATCTGATGCTGTCGGTGTAGAAAAATACAGTGCCATCATTAAAGCCGGACTAAAAACAGGCATGGACAGAAGCGGTTTCATTGACTACTATAAAAACAACAAAGCGTTAAAGCCGACAATAGAATTGGTGAAAAAAGCCCAACAAAATCTGGCTGCCGGATATTTCAGAGAAGTGCTGGACATCAGCATTGCCATAATAACAGAAATTTCTGAAATAATGTATTCAATAGACGATTCCAATGGTAATGTTATGTATGTTTTAGAAAGCTCTTTTAAATTTTTGAATAGCATTGCTCATCATTCTGATGCTCCTGTTAATCTGAAAGAAGAAGTCTTTCAATATGCTTTTACTACACTTGAAAAATCGAATATTCACCAGTCAGACATTTACACTTACTATACAAATCTGATGGCAGAATCTGCTGTAGCTACAGGAAATTTCAAGCCTGCACTTGAACAAGTAGAAAAACAGTTGGAAAAAATATCTAAAGCTTCAGGAGATAATTCTAATAAAAGATATCGAGAAGAACATTTACTGCAACTCAAAATGGATTTGTTGAAAGAATCCGGTAACAAAGATGCTTCTGAAGATGTCATTATTCAAAACCTGCATATTCCTGAATTTAGAATTTCACTGGTAAAAAAACATATTGCTCTAAAGGAGTTTTCTAAAGCAAAAGAACTAATCAATGAGGGGCTAAAAAACAAAGCTGAACTCTATCCGAGAGCGGAACACGATTTGATGGACTTATTGCTCGAAGTGGCAGAAAAAGAAAAAGATATTGATGCCGTGAGGCGAATTGGAATGAAATTGTTTTTTGACAATCATCATGAAATGAAATACTATCGTAAGATAAAATCAACTTACAACGAATCAGAATGGAAATTGGAGGCAGAAGTAATTATCAATAAAATAATTAAAAATCAGAACCGCTATTTTTTTAATACTAAACCCTTGAGCAATATTTACATCGAAGAGCAATATTGGGAACGACTGCTCGGTTTGTGTGAAAACATTCACAACCCCGATAATATTCTTGACTTTGAAAAATATTTACGCCCAAGGTTCCCGGAAGAATTTTACAACATGCTTCGCAAAGCCTTAAACAATTACGCGCACCAAAACCAAGGGCGCAATCATTATGTATATCTGCGCGATTTTTTGAAGCAAATCAGTTCAACAACCGAAGGTAAAAATTTGGCTATGCAACTGGCTACTTTCTGGCGCACACAATATAAAATGAGACCTGCCATGTTGCAGGAACTGGGCAAACTTCCTTTTTAATTTTTTTTATCACCCTCGAAAATGTTTTCATTCGCCACCGTTTAAAACAGAAACCCGTTTGGCTCTCAAGTTTAAAATGATAATTATTGTTTCATTGTTCTTTATAATTTCTTTGGAACAAGCAGCCGGACAACCATCCGACACAATTTCTGGAAGATTATATTGGAGCCTTGACTTTTCGGAGTTTAACGGATACTACGATATTTCTGAAGCCGATTTAGATGAATGGAAAGATACTTTATTGCATTATAACTCACTGATTTTGATTCATGATGCCCCACTTGCAGATTCACTTAAAACCGATTATCAGCTTTTGGAAAGAGCCGGATTATTATTTTCACCACATAGTCATATAGTAAATTCGAATGGAGAAAGTCTGCGAATATTTTTCAATGAAAGCGACTATGCCGAAATTCTAAAATCGAACTGGTTCAGCAACAACAAAATCAAGAAAGAATTGACATGCATTACTGTTCTTGCAGAGAAAATTGGTGGGAATATATTTTTCTGTAAGAAACTATTATCCTTAGAGAAAAGGAAATGATTTTATCTTCCTGTTATTCCATTCTTCTCAAATAGCTGTGAGTTGAGCCGGGGCGAGCAGCCGATAAAACTCATTGCTTCTTATTGTATTATCATGCTTTCATTTCTTTTTACAAAAGAAACGAAATAAAGAAAAGCGCAAATGGCAAAGGCTCCGCCTGCCATTTGCCGGCTCGCGCTCCATAGCTTTGATTGAAATGAAAGACTATTTGTCTTTATGTTTTTTTTAAAAAATCATACTAATCATTGAATCAAAAAAATCAATGTGCAGACAAATGACACAAGAAGGTAAGGCAAAGGGCAGCGCGTCATTCTTGCGCAAGTTTGGGGATGTCTATTTCTGTTTTTGTTTCAAATTCATAAAAGCTTACAGAATCAATATAACGGTCATAAACCCAAGCAGAAGAAACCCGCCCATTTTCACCGTATTTAATTTCAATATACTCCATGTTCGAAATACGACCGTAATAATCCCGTTCCTTAAAAAAGATTTCAGTTGCAATTTTTCCATTATTAGAATATTCAATAACCTTATTTATCATTCCATCCTTGAATATCGTTTCCTTGAATAATTCACCACTTTCATACCATTCACTCATTGTGCCAATTATGGTGTCGTTCATTTCTTCCCATTGTTTAACAAGCTTTTCATTGCTCCATTCCTTAAAAATGCCATTATCTATACTATTTATTGCTGTGCCTTGAAACCATTTTTTTTTCATCAGTATCCCAATAGGTATATTGTCCTTGAACTCCGTTTTTATTTATTGATAATTCTACAGCTTTTTTAGTTAATGCTTTATCAAAATAGATAGTCCAATTTATTTCTCCAATTGTATCATATTTTGAAGAAATGTTTGATATCCAATTGAATAGTTGGTGTTTATTGTAATCACTTTTAGGCCAAACTGAGAGCGAATCCGGAAAATAAATTTTATTAGATGTTTCGACATTAATGTTCTCTTGTTCGATTAAACATGATTCGAACATGAAAAGAGTTATGGTTATTAAATAGATGTATCTCATATGCTTAATTATTATATCAAGGCATACAAAAAACAATACTTCCCATTATACCCCAACAAGCCATATAAAAGTAATAAATCCTTTGCTCTATTATTCAGGATTTGCAAATACCAAACAGCTAAATTCCGAACATGAAGACAAAATAGGATTCAGTTTATTATCTTTAATCAAACCCTAAACGTCATGACAAACTTTGGAATTCCGCAACGCGAGCACACTGCACTTTTAGTGATTGATGTTCAGGAACGATTAATGCCTGTGATTTATGAAAACGAAACAGTGTTTGCCAATGTAAACAAACTGCTTCGCGGAGCAGAAATACTCAACCTCGAAACGGTGATTACCGAGCAATATCCGAAAGGATTGGGCAATACCTGTGTTGAAGTGCAACTGCCGGAAAAAGCCAACCTCATCGAAAAAGTTTGTTTCAGTTGTATGCAAAGCGAACCGGTAAACGAACAATTGAAACTCACCAACATCACCGACCTTATTGTGTGTGGCGTGGAAGCGCATATTTGCGTTTTGAAAACTACTTTAGACGCTTTGAAGGAGGGGTATCATGTTCATGTGGTGGCAGATGCGGTTTCATCAAGAACCCCCGAAAACAAAATGCTGGCTTTGGAAAGAATGCGTCAATCGGGAGCCTTTATTGTTTCTGCCGAAATGATTTTGTTTATGCTGCTCGATGTGGCAGGAACGGATGAATTTAAAGCCATCAGCAGGTTGATAAAATAGAATGTTCAATATAATTGTTGTTCGTTTTTAGTTTATCATTAATTGTTTTTATGGCTACTATTCACAAATTTGAAGACATTGAGGCATGGCAACAGGCTCGTAAACTCTCAAAGGAAGTTTATATAGCTTCTAATAAAGGAAAGTTAAGTAAAGATTTCGATTTGGAAGACTAGATTAACAGCGCTTTGGGTTCGGTAATGGATAATATTTCTGAAGGATTTGGACGAGGAAGTAGAAATGAGTTTGTCAATTTTCTTTCTTTTTCATCCGGCTCTGTAAATGAAGTAAAATCACAATTATACCGCGCATTGGACAGAGAATATATTTCAGAAAAACAATTTCAGGAATTATATGAAATGGCAGATATAACATCGAACAAAATCGGTAACCTGATGAAATATTTAAACAACAGCACCTTCAAAGGAAATAAATTCAAAGACCGAACCCACAACAAATAAACGATAAACACTTAACGAAAAACGGAAAACCCTAAACTCCCTCAACACATGAAAGCCACCCGCCTTTTTGATTTGCTTGCCGAACAGGTGAGCCTCAACCCAGCCAATAATTTTTTATCTGCCAAAGGGCAACCCGGAACAGAGCGCGAATGGAAGCATTACACCTTTGCCGATGTGCAATCTGTTACCGACAAGGTGAGTCAGTTGCTGATGAATCTCGGATTGAAAAAAGACGATAAAATTGCCATCATAGCCGCCAATCGCCCCGAATGGAATTTTGTGGATTTGGGCGCACTGCAATTGGGCGTGGTGGATGTGCCCATGTATCCCACCATTTCAGAAAAAGATTATGAGTTTATTTTTAGCGATGCGGGCGTGCAATATGCTTTTGTTGGCGATGAAATGATTTATGATAAGGTGAAGCCACTCATAGGAAGAGTTTCAACGCTGAAAGGAATTTTTACTTTCGATAAGGTAGCCCATGCCGATTATTTCTGGAGCGCTTTGCCCAAAGCCGATGCCATTAACGACAGCGAAATTCAAAAAAGAAAAGCCGCGGTAAGCGGTGAAGATTTAGCCACGATTATTTACACTTCGGGCACTACGGGCTATCCCAAAGGAGTGATGCTCACCCACCAAAATATTGTGAGCAATATTAAAAGCGTGAGAGCAGTTACTCCGTTTGGTCATGGCGAAAAAGCCTTGAGTTTTTTGCCGCTCTGCCACAGCTTTGAGCGCATGGTTTTTTATTCTTACACTTCTTACGGCATTCATATCAGCTATGCCGAAAATTTAGAAACCATTGGCGAAAATTTGAAAGAAGTAAAACCTTATTGTTTCACCACCGTGCCGCGCCTGTTAGAGAAAGTGTATGAAAAAATTATGGCAAAAGGAAATGAACTCACCGGATTTAAAAAGAAACTGTTTTTTTGGTCGCTCGATTTGGGTGCGCAATATGAAATTGGCAAAAACAAAGGTTGGTGGTATCATTTCAAATTGGGCATAGCCCGCAAGCTGGTGTTCAGCAAATGGCTCGAAGCGCTGGGGGGCAATGTAAAATTTATCATCACCGGAGCAGCAGCCATGCAGGCGCGGCTCATCACTTTGTTTACCGCTGCGGGCATCAGTGTTATTGAAGGCTACGGACTCACCGAAACTTCACCTGTTTTAACCAGCAACGGATTAGATGAAAAAGAACGCTGCATTGGCACAGTGGGTATGCCTATTCCGGGCGTTGAAATAAAAATTGCGGCAGACGGTGAAATTATTGCGCGCGGTCCGAACATTATGAAAGGCTATTACAATCGTCCCGATTTAACTGCCGAAGTGATAGATGCCGATGGATGGTTTCACACGGGCGATATTGGCGAATGGGTGGAGCACAACGGCAATCAATTTTTAAAAATCACCGACCGCAAAAAAGAACTGTTTAAAACAGCCGGAGGAAAATATGTGGCGCCACAAGTCATAGAAAACAAACTGAAAGAAAGTCCTTTCATTGAACAGATTATGGTAGTGGGTGGCGATGATTATAAATATGTGGCAGCGCTCATTGTGCCTTCATTTGAACAAATATTTGCCTGGGCAAAGGACAACGGTTTGCAGCAACTCAACCATAGCGAAATAGTTGACAACAGCAAAATCAAAGATTTAATTAATGCCGAAGTAGAAAAATACAATCAACAATTCGGCAAGTGGGAACAAATCAAAAAGATTACGCTCCTTTCGGAAGAGTGGTCTGTTGAAACAGGAGAACTTACGCCAACTATGAAATTGAAGAGAAAGGTGATTTATGAAAAATATCAGCACAAAGTGAATGATTTATTTGTAATCGATTGATGAAGCCCGGAGCGTTTATTCAAATAGTTTGTCGGATTTTTGCCTTTCAAAACTTTCATGCCAAAAGTTTGGTTGTTATTATTCATGAAATGAAAATACCATTCGCAAAAAATTATGCTGCTCGAAATTCATCCGGATAATCCCGATTCCCGAAAAATTAAAATGGTGGTCGAATGCCTTGAAAAAGGTGGAGTCATTATTTATCCCACCGATACCATCTATACATTCGGATGCGATTTGAATAACAAAAAAGCGATTGACCGCATCATGCAAATCAAAGGCATTAAAACCAAAAAGAAAGATTTTTCATTGGTTTGCTATGACTTGAGCCATATTTCAGAATACACACAATCGCTCAACCGACAGGCTTTTAGAATGATGAAAGGGGCGTTGCCCGGTCCGTTTACTTTTATTTTAAAGGCGAATAAATTGGTTTCCAAACTTTTCGACTACAACAAACAGACCATTGGTATTCGTGTGCCCGACAATAATATAGCCCGCACAATTGTGCAGCAATTAGGCAGGCCAATCATCGCATCTTCGGTACATGACGAAGAAGACGAACTGCTCGAGTACATGACCGACCCGGAAGAAATTCATGAACGTTACGGCAAACAAGTAGAAATTGTAATTGATGGCGGTGCCGGAACCCGCGAAGCATCTACAGTAATTGATGCCAGCGAGGAAGAGATGGTTGTGTTAAGAGAAGGAAAAGGTGTTTTAGCCTGACATATAGAGGATTGGATAATTCTTTAAAAAAAATATCTCAGCTAATTATGCTCAATTTCCTGATGCTTAAGGAATTGTTTGGTATTTTCGAGTTTTAATTTTTCTAAAAAAAACTTTTTAACGGTCATGAAGTTATTTTCAGTTATCTCATTTGCAACTTTCATTTTTATCAGCAGTATTTCTGTTCAAGCCCAAAGCACTTTTGCAAGAGTGAAAACCATCATGGAAGCCAGCTGTTCAGGTTCCGGTTGTCATAACGGTTCTATTGTTGGTTTCAATGTAAACGCCAGCGCTACAGACTTGTATAACCAATTAATAGGTGTGGCCCCGTTAAACCCTGCTGCTCTAGCTAAGGGAGATAAATTGGTAGAGCCGGGTTATCCCGACCGTAGTTTTTTATTGAGAAAAATGGCTCATGGAATCAGCCCTGAATTAGCATTGCAGCAGCCTAATGAAGGCGCTCACATGCCTCAGGGAAGACCTAAACTTCCCAATGCAGAAATTGAAATGGTGCGCCAATGGATTATGTATGGTGCTCCTCAAAACGGAACTGTAGTAAATGAGCAAACAATTATTAACTTCTACAATGGTGGTGGATTGGTTGAAGTTGCCACTCCTCCTGCCCCTCCTGCCGGAGAGGGATTTCAAATTCATTTCGGACCTATTTTCCTTTTACCTCAGGAAGAGCGCGAATATCACTGGAAATATGAACCAAGATTAGCAGGACCGGTTGAGGTTACCAAAGTAGGTGGATTTATGAGCGAAGAATCGCATCATTTAATTTTTTACAAATATAATCCCGGCAGTGGCGGTAATGTAGCTCCCGGATTAAAATTAGTAAGCAGTCTTTTAGACCAATTCGATTTACAGGTGAATGCCACAACTTTGGCTACTTGGCAGTATGACAGAGAACATGAGCTTCCTGAAGGAACTGCATACTATTGGGCGCAAAACGTGATTTTGGATGTTAATTTCCATATCAAAAACTACCATCCCGATTCTATTCTTGCCGCACACAGTTATATCAATGTTTATACCCGCCCGCAAGGCACCGGTGCTATTGAAATGTATTCTGGCTTGGTGAGTTATGGCGGTTTCGACCCTTTCAAATTGAATATTCTTCCTACCGGTATGGATACTACTTTTGTTATTAATCAAAGTGGTATTAATGAAACTTGGCATTTTTGGATTTTACAGGCACATACGCACAGCTTAGGAAAAGATTTTCAGATTTATCTTCGTAATCCAGATGGCACTAAAGGTGACCACATATATGACGGTCATTTCAATTCAGATTACACCTTTAATCAAGGGTTTTTCGATTGGGAACATCCGGCAGTGCGCGAGTTTTCGCCATTGCTTACTGTTGATATGAGAGATGGATTGATTCATGAAGCTACCTACAACAACAACAGAGGGGTTCCGGTTACTTTCGGATTAACCACGGCAGATGAAATGTTTATCACCTATGTACATTACACGAAACAGCTTCCCACTACTGTTTTGGAGAAACAAAAAAATCAGTTGCCTTTGAGTGTGTATCCCAATCCGTTCAGCAATGAATTTGCAATCAGTTACACTTTAAATGAAGATGCCGATGTTCAGGTAGAACTCTACAGTGTAGTTGGCGAAAAATGGGAATTGCTTCCGAATCAAAAACAAGCGAAGGGAAATCACAACCATAAATTTTCGAGCGAAAGTTTACAACTTTCATCGGGAATGTATTTTGTAAAACTGTCCACTTCCAATGGCTCTGTTATCAAAAGAGTTATTGTAGAATAAGATTTGTTAAAGATATTTCTATCACAAGCGGATAGAAACTTTTTCGACAAATGTATGTTTATGGGTTGGTGAAAACTTAAACAAATAAATGATGAGCGAAACGATTACTTGCCCCGTTGCATTGACTCAAGGAGCTGCCAATGAATTTAAAAGGCTGCTCCAGGAAAAGCAATTAGATGAAAATCATGGTGTTAGGGTAGGAGTGAAGGGCGGAGGCTGTGCCGGATTTTCTTATGTGCTGGGCTTTGACACTGCAAAACAAGATGATGATGTATTTGAGTTGGATGGGCTCAAAGTTGTTTTAAATAAAGCTCATGCGCTTTATCTTATGGGTGTAGAATTAGATTTTCAGAACGACCTCAACTCCAGAGGATTTGTATTCAACAATCCCAATGCCGACAAAACTTGCGGTTGCGGCACTTCTTTTTCGGCTTAAGCAAGCTGGTTTTTACGAATAAATATTTTGCTGTTGGGCAAGTGTAGTAAGTATCCTATAACTTCGCTTCAAAATATTAACAGATGAAATTAGTATCCTACTTTAATGAATTGGATGAAGACAGAGTAGCCATTTTTCATAACGATTATATATACGACCTCAATAGCTTAGACCGCTCACTGCCTGATAATATGTCGGATTTTTTATGGGAAGGCGAGGCAGCTATGAATAAAGCCAAAAAGCTGAACGAAAAAGTTATTTCGGGCAGTATAGATTCGGGCAGGGGCATGTCGTTAGAAAAAACGCAATTGCTGGCACCGGTGCCGTTTCCGGCATCGTGTCGCGATGGATATGCTTTTCGCCAACATGTGGCTTCAGCACGACAAAATCGTGGTGTAGAAATGATTCCAGAATTTGACCAATACCCCATTTTTTATTTCACTAACCATCAGGCGATACAAGGACCGGGCGATATTGAGTGTATGCCCGACCACTTTCAGAATCTCGATTTTGAACTCGAAGCAGCCATCGTTATCGGAAAAGAAGGGAAAAATATTAAAGCATCAGAAGCCGATAGTTACATTGCCGGCTATATGATTATGAACGATATGAGCGCCCGGGTTTTGCAAATGGAAGAAATGAAATTAAATCTGGGACCCGCCAAAGGCAAAGATTTCTCTACCGTTTTAGGTCCGTGGCTGGTAACTGTTGATGAACTCGAACCATTTAAAGTTACGTGCAAAGAAGGACATATCGGTAATGCTTACGATTTAAAAATGGTGTGCCGTGTCAATGGTGTTCAGGTTTCGCAAGGCTCTATGGCAGACATGGATTGGACATTTGCCGAAATCATTGAGCGATGCGCTTATGGTGTAGATATTTTTCCGGGAGATGTTATTGGTTCGGGCACTGTTGGCACCGGATGTTTTTTGGAACTGAACGGAACAGGAAAAAGATTAGACCCTGAAAATTTCAAGCCTCAATGGTTGCAGCACAACGATATAGTTGAAATGGAAATTACCGGTTTGGGTTTGCTGAAAAACAGAATTGTAAAAGCAGATTCTGATTTTTCACTTTTGGCTTTGAAAAAGTAATAAGACTGTTTGTTCAGGAATGAATTGCATCCAACTGCTCTTTTAATTTCCTCACTTTTACACCTTGTTTGTCGGGAATAAGCGACATGGCATATTCGCTCAAAGCGGTAATCGTCAGGCTTGGATTCACTCCCAAATTTCCCTGAATAACAGAGCCATCTAAAACATACATGTTGGGGTAGCCAAATACTTCAAATTTTTCGTTGATGACTCCTTCATGGGTGTCAGCGCCCATCGGGCAGCCACCCAAAATATGCGCGGTGGTGGACATGTTAAATACCACTTCTGTAATCGAATTGGCAGGAACCGCATTTACTTTTTCAGCATAGCGCGTCATTACTTCCTGCCCGATGGGAATATATGCAGGAACTCTTTCTGCATCTTCATTTTTAATGCTCATACTGCCGCCAAAAATGCCTTTCTTCCAAACCATTTTCATAGAATTATCAATGGATTGCATCACTAAAAAAATGATGGTATGCTTTGCCCATTTGCGTCTTAACATGCGGAAGTAAGAGCGTAACAAAATATGCGGTTTGGTAAGCATGGCACCCAACAGTTTCATGGTGCGTACAAATGCGCTGCCAGGACCAATGGCATAAGCGGCAAACACGCCCATCACATCGGAACCATCGGAATACTTTACAATTTCTACATGCGTATCATCATCGGGATTGAACACCGATGAAATGGCAATGCCATGATTCAGTTTTTTATCATACGACTGCACTCCGCACAACATTTCAGAATTGGTGCGCAGTTGAGCGCCCAATGTGTCGGAAAGATGGGGTAGGGTATGCAGTTCATACTTTTGCTTCAGCAGCAAATCCATAGTGCCCAACACACCACCTGCCATTACCAAACCTTTGCTTTTATATGTTTTCTTGTTGCTGCCCAGCCACGAAGTGCTTGCTTGAGTATGTATGTAATAATGTTCGTCTTTATATTCGATTTTTGTAACCAAAGTTTCGGCAAAAACTTCCGCGCCAAATTTTCGTGCAAACCACAAATAATTTTTGTCTAAAGTATTTTTTGCATCGTGGCGGCAACCCACCATGCAACCGGCACACTCAATGCAGCCTTTGCGTTCGGGTCCTAAACCTTTGAAGTAGGGGTCTTTAAAATTTTTAGTGTCGCCAAAATAAACGCCTACATGCACCGAATCGAAAGTATGTTCTCTGCCCATATCGCGGGCGAGTTCTTTCAGTTTGAAATCTTCTTCATAAAGTTTTTCGTTTTTCACCGAGCCTAACATGAATTTTGCTAAGTCGTAAAAGGGCATCAGCCGCTCTTTCCAGTTGCCAAATTTTGCCCAGGAAGGATTGTTGAAAAAAGCATCGGGCGGAACCATGTGCGTGTTGGCATAAACCAAGCTTCCGCCACCTACACCCACTCCGCTCAAAACAAAAACCTCCTTGAAAAATGTAAGTTTCTGAAAGCCGAAACACTTAATGATGGGTGCCCACAAAAACTTTTTTATATCCCAATTAGACTTTGGAAAATCTTTCGATTGATATTCTTTTCCTTTTTCGATGACCGCTACCGAATAACCTTTTTCTGCCAGCCGCATGGCTGATACACTGCCGCCAAACCCCGAACCTATTACTAGGTAGTCGTATATTTCTTCAGGTTGTTTGGTCATTGAATGGCTGTTGAAATATTACAAAGTTGAAAAGTTATAAAGTTGTAAGGATATAAAAATACAGTCAATCCGACATTTCAACTTTATAGACTTTTGAACCTTATAACTAAAAAAACATCGAATTTTTTGAGGGAATTTACTTTACAAGTCAATTCGCCTGATGTCCATAGTTACTTTTGCATTAATCGGATTTCCTACGAAAACAGTTGCGTTGTTGTTGGTAGAAAGAATATAAAATTTTCGGTTCTGGCGGTCAATATCATATACTCCGTCAATGTAAGCGCCCAATTTTACATAAACCTGATTGAACTTGGTGAGATACCATTCACCATCGTCTACTTGCATTACCACGCCATCTTTTGTGAAAGTTCCTGTGCAGGTTTCATCGTCTTTAAAATTGATGATGTACTTACAACAAGGACCTTTCTCATATCCCGGCAATAAAAACGTCATGGCATTATCTACTGTAAGGAAGTCGGTTTCCACCCTTTCGGCTTCCCATTCGCCTTTAATGATTTTGTTTTCCTGCACTTTTTTGCAAGAGGGAACCGCAGCTATTCCTACAATAATTAAAACAAAAAGGATATTATTTCTCATAGCTCAATGGTTTTTGTTTGATTAATGAGAATGAAAATAAGAATATTCTTTTCAGAAAGAAAGGGGCGGATTATTGCCTTTTAGAAAAATGAAATTTATCTCGCGCTTCAAAGGTTTCTATACCCCAGTCGTTTTCTTCCAAAACCATTTCTGTATCTGTTTTGCTTAACACTTTGAACTGCTCTTCAAAAGTCCCATTGAACATTGGGGTGCGCTTAATAAAATAAAGTTGTTCTTTTTCATTTTCAGTTTTTGAAATAATTTTCCATTCACCTTCCTGGTTGCGTGCATCATCTCGGTGGTCGCGGTATTCGCGTCTCAATTTGCCGCCTTCGTTAAGAAAATAAATATCATTATTTTCTTTGTAGGGGTCTTGAATTCCGTTGGAATATACTTTCTTGGTAATTTCCCATTTTCCTATATAATCTTTTGGAAACTCATCAGTTGTTTTGGTTTCTTTATTGTTACAGGCAAACATCAAAACCACAGCGATAAACAAAAACATCAAATTTTTCATCATACAAATTTTTCAGGCAAAGGTAAAGGAAGTTTGGAAGTTTACAGTAAAAGAAGATAATGAGCATTTCTAGTGCTCCGGTTTGTCTTCCATTTCAATGGCACGAACAATCATCTCAATTTCCCTGTCGGTATTTTCAGGGTCGTAAGGGTCTTTCAGATTGTAATCGTATTTTTTTGCCCACATATTCCAGAAAAAAGCTGCAGTGGGGCTTTTTAAATCCTTAATTAGTTCATAGCAGTTATTGCCCGTTTCCCGATTGATTAGTTTTACCAAAACTTTTCCTTGTGTAGTGGTGAGGTCTTTGAGTTTGGCTTCAAACTGTTCTCTCAATTCTTTTTCGCGCACTTTCAGGTATTTGTTTTGTTTGCGCTTTTTATCAATATCGTCTAAGTCGTTATTGATTTGCGCATGAAGCGCTCCTGCCATTTTTGCATAAGGATAAACTATCGAAATATTTCTTCTGAGTTTAAGAAATTCCGATTCTTCTTTTGAATTGGCAAATTTTCTTTTCGAAATAATATCTATAGGTTTAATGGCAGATGCAATGAGTATGGTATCGTCATTATAAATTTTTTGCTTCAGTTCTTCCTGTTGTTGTGCCAATGCAAACAGCGAAAAAAACAGCAAGGGTGTCAATAAACAGATGAAGTTTTTCATCGGAAAAAAATTATGTCTGCCGGAGCGAGTCAACTAACGTGCCAGTTTGGTAAATAAAGTTAATGTTTCTCTGTAAATAATTGTTTGAGTGGGGAAAATCGCCCGCCACCGCTCGCCTCTATCAAGTATTTTTCTCTCAGCCTTCGGCTATTTGAAGCGTGGAGATACGGTTTGTGTTTCTGTGAATTTCCCTTTTTTCATAAAGTTGAATTTAGTCCTTTTGTCTATTTTCAACCTATCCCGTTTTTAGGGATGCTTACAATTTTGCTTATCACAAAAACCAATACATTCTCAATGCCAATATCAGATTCAATAATACTGACAGTATTTTTGTGCCTTGCAGATATGCTATTCAAATAATCAATCAATGTATCTGAATCGCAAATAATCATCTCCAAACGCTTTTTCTAATCTCTTTTATTGATAATTTTTCATCTGAAAAAATGCCTTTCAATTTTCTAGCATCTATTTTCGCAACGGGAGCAACTACAGAAACATTAACAAGTTTATAATTTTTGGCATCAGCTTCTTTCTCACTTACAATGCTAAAGTCTAAATATTTTGCAAAATCTTTTAATGCTTGTAAAGTTCTTTGCCTTTTAAATCTAATTATTATTTCGGGCATAACTATTTAGTTTAATTGCAATTTACGAATTATTAATCTTCACCAACAACGCATCGGCTTCAACGAAACCTTTTTCGGTAACATACACTTCTTCTACGGTGCCGTCTTCGTGGGCTTCAATGGTGTTTTCCATTTTCATGCTAATCATGACTAATAGCGGGTCGCCTGCTTTCACGGTATCGCCTGCTTTCACCATTACTTTCACTACTTCGCCCGGCATAGGGGCTTTGTAGCCGCCTTTAATGGTTTCGGCTGCTTTGTCAGGGAAACGTGGTGTTTCTTTCAGCGTAACACTATCGGTGCTGTCGCTATGCACAAAAACGTTTTGCTCGTTGCGCACCACAGCAAATGTTTGGCGGTGGTTATTAATGGTGGCAATTACATAAGGCTCGTAATTTTTTTCCAATACCACTTCATAGTGGTGTTCAGCAATGGTAAAACTAAATTTCATATTACCTTGCGAAGTGTATTGTACTAAAACGGTTTCGCTATCATACTCAAAACTTACTTGTTGCGGCTGGTAAAAAATATTGCGCCAACCATTGGGCACATGACGCAACACGGTGCGGTTGTTTTCGTTTTGCTGCCATGTTTGTAAAGTAGCGGCAATTAATAACGGATGCAGTTGTGCAGCAGCTAATTTTTCAGCTTGCATCAATTGCCCGTGTGTGCCAATAAACGAAGTATCGAAACTGCCCGAAGCAAAATCGGCATCGTTCAACACACGTTGCAAAAAGTGTTTGTTGGTAATAGTGCCTAAATAAACGGTTTTAGAAAGCGTGTGCAACATCTTGCGAATTGCATCTTGCCTGTCGCTGCCGTGGGTAATAATTTTGGCAATCATAGGGTCGTAATAAATATCTATTACCGAGCCGGTTTGTATGCCCGAATCGAAACGGGCATCGGCTTCTTCATAAGGGTCAAACAACAACACTTCGCCAATAGCAGGCATAAAATTGTTGTAAGCATCTTCGGCATATAAGCGCACTTCTAATGCGTGTCCGGTTTGTGTTAAATCTTCTTGCTTAAATGGTAGTGGCTTACCTTCGGCTGCTTCAATTTGCAGTTGCACCAAATCTAAACCGGTAACCATTTCGGTAACGGGGTGCTCTACTTGCAGGCGGGTGTTGACTTCGAGGAAATAAAAAACCTCCCCCCCTTGCCCCCCCTCCAGAGGGGGGGAGTTGGGATTCCCGTTATTTTGAGAGTTTTCGATATAAATGAATTCGACTGTGCCAGCGTTATCATAATTAATAGACTTGGCAGCATTTACCGCAGCAGCACCCATAGCAGCACGTAATTCAGGTGTAAGTGCCGGTGAAGGACTTTCTTCAATAATTTTTTGATAGCGTCTTTGCACCGAACAATCGCGCTCGAACAAATGCAAGGCGTTGCCATGCTTGTCGCCAAAAATTTGAAACTCTATATGGCGCGAACTATCGAAATATTTTTCAATCAACAAAGTGTCATCGCCAAAAGCAGAAAGTGATTCACGCTTGGCGGCTTCAATTTCTTTTTGCAGATTTTTTTCTTCGCGCACAATGCGCATACCTTTTCCGCCACCACCGGCACTGGCTTTCAGCAATACCGGAAAACCAATTTTAATAGCTTCTTTACTTAAAGTTTCTACCGATTGGTCGGCACCATTATAGCCGGGAATAGTGGGCACGTTATGTTTCGATACAATTTCTTTCGCCCGTTTCTTATCGCCCATTGCATAAATAGCTTCGGGCGATGGCCCTACGAAAATGATGCCTTCTTCACGGCAACGCTTGGCAAACGATTCGTTTTCAGAAAGAAACCCATAGCCCGGATGAATGGCATCGGCACTAGTGCGTTTCGCTGCTTCAATAATTTTATCTTGAACGAGATAACTCTCATTGGGCTGATAGCCGCCAATGCAAATGGCTTCATCGGCTTCTTTTACAAACAAGGAATTTCTGTCGGCTTCAGAAAACACCGCAACGGTGGCAATGCCCATGCGTTTGGCGGTGGTAAAAACTCTGATGGCAATTTCGCCACGGTTGGCAACAAGGATTTTTTTAATCATAATAAAATAGCCGTTAGCTTTTAGCGATTAGCTGTTAGCTAACTGGAGTGTTTAAGTTTTGAGTGAAAATTATTTATCATTCTCTGAATTTCATTTAATTCAGTTAGTGCGTAATTCATTTTTTCTTTATTTCCAAAGTCTAATTCCTGAGCAATCAGCAGTTGTGTTTCTAATTCAAAAGAAGAACCAATTGATATTTCTATAAAACGAGCATAATCTTTTTCACTGCTTCGGCTTGAGCCTTCGGCAATATTTGATGGAACTGATACTGCTGAGCGAGTCATTTGACTTACAATTCCAAATTTTTCAGTAGAAGGAAATTCTTGAGTTAAGCGATAGATATTAACTGCCAAATCTTTCGATCTATTCCAAATATCTAATTTTCTGAAGTTTTTCATAATTCAAATTTTATGGTTTATAAACTAATCGCTAACTGCTAAAAGCTAATGGCTTTATCACATCCTGAACACCCCAAACTCAGTAGCACCTTTTACTTTTTGGTGATTCACTACGGCAAGGGTAAAGCCTAAAATGTTTCTCGTTTCACGAGGATCTATTACACCATCGTCCCATAAATTTCCGGTTGAATAATAGGCGGTAGATTTTTGCTCTACTTCTTTCATCATGTATTCGCGCATCTGCTTGCCTTGCTCTTCATCGTAAGGATAGCCCGATTTTTCGGCTGCTTCGCGCTGAATAATTTCCATAACACCACTCAACTGCTCACCACCCATAACGGCAATGCGAGAGTTGGGCCAGGCAAACAAAAAACGTGGTTGATAAGCACGTCCGTTCATGGCATAATTACCTGCACCAAAAGATGCGCCCATCATAATGGTAATAGAAGGCACTTCGCTGTTGCTCACGGCATTAATCAATTTAGCACCATGCTTAATAATACCTTCTTCTTCATATTTTCTGCCCACCATAAATCCGGTGATATTTTGCAAGAAAATTATAGGCGTATGATTGCGATTACACAATTGAATAAAGTGTGCGCCTTTATTTGCCGAATCGGAAAACAACACACCATTATTGGCTAAAATGCCCACGGGATAGCCGTGAATTTCTGCCCATCCACAAACTAAAGTGCTGCCGAAATTGGCTTTAAATTCTGAAAACTCAGAACCATCAATAATGCGTGCAATCACTTCACGGGCATCGAAAGGAATTTTCACATCGGGGTTTACAATACCCAAAATTTCTTCGGTGCTGTATAAAGGTTCTTTCACTTTTTTATTCGGAACAAATTGCTCGCTATCACTTGGAATGAAAGACATGATTTCACGCAACTGACGAATACCATCTACATCATCTAAAGCGGTATAGTCTGATACGCCCGAAATTTTCGCATGCATATCGGCACCGCCTAAACTTTCGTCATCGGTGATTTCATTGGTGGCCATTTTTACTAATGGCGGACCCGCTAAAAAAACTTTAGCTTGGTTTTTTACCATCACCGTATAATCGCTCATGCCCGGCACATAAGCACCACCGGCTGTGGCGTTGCCACAAACTAAACTCAACGTTGCTAAACCTGCTTTTGAGCGTCTGGTAATTTCGCGAAAGTTAATACCGCCATAGTTGAAAATTTTTTCTTGCTCAGGAAGATTAGCACCTGCACTTTCTACAATATTGATAGAAGGCAACTTGTTTTCCATGGCTATTTCATTAATGCGAATACCTTTCTGCAAAGTAGCATAATCAATAGCACCACCTTTATTTGTACCCACATTGCTGTTAATGATACACAGTTTTCCTTCTACCAAACCTATGCCTGCCACAATAGTGCCTCCCGCACCAAAGCCATCGCCACCCAAGCCTGCCAAGGGCATTAATTCTAAGAAAGGTGAATCTCTATCGAGCAATAACTCTAAACGTTCACGAGCTAATAATTTCCCGGCTTCTTTAGCACGCTGCATGTGTTTGCTGCTGCCTTGCTTTTGTGCTTCTTTTAATTTTTTGTTTAGCTCATCAACTAAAGCCATCATTTTTTCCTGATTGTCTTTGTATGAATTGCTGTTTTTATTGATTTTGGTTTTGATTACCGACATAGTGTTGAATTATGGTTCAATAACAAAAGTTGAATTGAAATGATTTTTCAAAGAGTTCAAAGCTAATAGAAATGGAGTAATCCATTGCTAAACCACACTTGCCTGAATGTCTTCCACCACACCGGGGTCGAGCAGGGTAGAGGTGTCGCCCAGATTGGAGGTATCGCCTTCGGCAATTTTTCGCAAAATACGTCTCATAATTTTTCCCGAGCGTGTTTTAGGCAAGCCTTTCACAAACTGAATTTTTTCGGGTTTGGCAATGGCTCCTATAGTCCGGCTGATTAACTCATTGATTTCTTTGCGAAGCGTATCGGGTTCGTCCTTTACTTCGTCATACAATACCACATAAGCATAAATGGCATTGCCCTTAATGGCATGAGGATAACCCACCACAGCCGTTTCGCAAACTTTTTCGTGCTCGTCAATGGCGTTTTCAATTTCGGCAGTGCCGAGGTTGTGTCCCGAAACAATAATCACATCGTCCACTCTTCCGGTAATTCTGTAAAGCCCTTCTTCGTCTCTGCGGCAGCCATCGCCCGTAAAATATTTATTGTCGAAAGCGGCAAAATAAGTATTTCTGAATCGCTCGTGATTGCCTTTGATGGTGCGCGCCATCGAGGGCCACGGAAATTTGATGCACAATCTGCCTTCCACATTATTGCCTGTAAGTTCATTCCCTTTTTCGTCAACCAAACACGGCTGCACACCCGGCAGAGGCAGTGTGGCAAAGCCCGGTTTCATAGGTGTAATTCCTGCCAAAGTCGAAATCATAATAGCGCCTGTTTCGGTTTGCCACCAAGTGTCCACCACCGGACATTTTTTCTTTCCGATATGTTCATGATACCATTCCCATGCTTCTACATTAATCGGCTCGCCAACGGTTCCCAGCACGCGCAACGAACTCAAATCGTAGGGCTTTACATATTCCAATCCCTGCGATTCGAGTGAACGAATGGCAGTAGGCGCGGTATAAAAAATATTGACTTGATGCTTATCCACCACCTGCCAAAACCTGCCCGCATCGGGATAAGTGGGAATGCCTTCGAACATCACGATTGTTGCGCCACAAAGTAAAGGTCCATACACCATGTAGGAGTGCCCTGTAACCCAGCCCACATCTGCGGTGCACCAGAAAACATCCCCCCCTTTCAAAGAGGGGGCAAGGGGGGGATTATATTGAAACACATTCTGAAAAGTGAATGCCGTGCCCACCATGTATCCACCGCAGGTATGCACGATGCATTTGGGTTTTCCGGTAGTGCCTGAAGTGTAAAGAATGAAAAGCGGGTCTTCGGCATCGGTGGCTACCGCTTCGTGTGTTGAGGCAGTTGCCGACATCAAATCGTGCCACCACAAATCGCTTTCTGTGTTGAATTGAATTTGTTGCCTGCTGTGTTTCAGCACGATGGTTTTTTGAACCGAAGAAGAAATTTTCAACGCATCATCGGCAATATCTTTCAATGCCACATTTTTTGTTCCGCGGAAAAAACCATCGGCAGTCATGAGCAGTTTTGCTTCGGCATCGTCAATTCTTTCGGCAAGGGCACGGGCGGAAAATCCGGCAAACACTACCGAATGCACCGCGCCCACACGGGCGCAAGCCAATACTGCTACGAGCAGTTCGGGAACCATTGGCATGTAAATGCACACCGTATCGCCTTTTTGAATGCCCAACGATTGCAGCACTCGAGCACACTTGCAAACTTCCGTGTGCAGTTCTGCATAGGTGAGTTTCCGCACGGCATCATCGGGATTATTAGGTTCCCATATTAATGCTGTTTGTTCGGCACGTTGAGGCAAATGACGGTCGAGACAATTTTCGGTGATATTCAGTTTTCCGTTTACAAACCATTTCACTTCGGGCTTTCTGAAATCCCATTCCAGCACTTTGTCCCATTTTTTTCGCCACAAAAAATTGTCGGCTACCGATGCCCAAAAGGCTTCGGGTTGCTCCACGCTTTCGCGATACATTTCTTTATATTGCTCATAGCTTGTAATTCGTGTAACCATATTTTTTATGATTTTGAAAGGGAAGTTCTGAAAAATATTTTAAAGTATGGGTTGGGGAATTCCCCCTCAAAACAACTCACTTTCCTTATCCAACTCTTTTCTGAGCCGGTCAAGTATAGTTGATTTGGAGAGGAAGCCTGCAAATTTTCCATCTCGCAGCACAGGAAGGTTCCAGTTGCCGCTTTGGTCGAATTTTTCGAGGGCATCAGAAAACAAATCCTGGTGTTGCAAAAAAATGGTGGGCGTGTTCATGAGGTCTTTGGCAAATACCGAATCATACTGCGTATGGTCGAACATTACTTTTCGCAGGTCGTCCAAAGTAATAATGCCCAACAGATTTTTTTCTTCGTCCACTACCGGAAAAAAGTTTCTTCTGCTTTCCGAAATTTCTTTCACCATTTCGCGCAACGATTGTTCGGGGTGAAACAAGCGGTAATCCTGGTCGGCAAGTTTCAGTATGTCAATACTGTTGAGCGAAAGCAATTCATGATTGGGCAGCGACACAGAAGTTTCATCGCGATGAAAATGTATGGGCTTCGGTTGAAAAATAAATTTGGTGAAAAACGAAATAGCCGACACCATCATGAGCGGAACTAACAAAGTGTATCCTCCTGTAATTTCGGCTACCAGAAACATGCCCGTAAGCGGTGCGTGCATCACTCCCGAAAGTACCGAAGCCATACCCAACAGTATGAAAACTATTGCCGAAAATTCGGTGCCGGGCATGGCTTTTTGTAAAATCAAATAAGTTAAGTAGCCCAGATAACCGCCCGTGATAAACGCAGGCGCAAAATTGCCTCCATCACCGCCTGCATTGATGGTAATGTTGGCGGCTATGGGTTTCAGCAGCACAAGCAAAGCAAACACCACCAGCAAAATATAAAATGGTTCATAGGGGAATTGCTGCAGCAAAGGAGGCAACAACTCGTTGCCCGAATCGGTAAACAAACCGCGCACGCCCACATATCCTTCGCCATATAACCGCGGAAAACAAAACACCATGATGCCTAATGCTATTCCGCCTATGAGCGCCCGTGCATAGCGGTTTTTAAAATTTCCGAAGAAAGTTTTCAACTGCCATGCAGCATGAGTATAGTATAAGGAAATGAAACCACCCGCTGCTCCCAATAATATAAAATACGGAACCTGTCTGAACGTATAGTCTAATGCAAAACCTGCGGTGGAAAATAGACTTTCGGAAGAAAACAAACCTGAAAGCAAGGCGCCCGATGCCGAAGCTAATAACACCGGAATAAAATAGGTGGCAGTCATTTTCGGCAGAATTACTTCCATAGCAAAAATGACACCCGCAATGGGCGCATTAAAAATGGCAGAGATGCCCGCTGCCGTGCCGCACCCAATGAACAGCACGCGGTAATTGATATCCAAGCGAAAAAAACGCGCCACATTAGAGCCGATAGCCGAACCCGTAACTACAATGGGCGACTCCAAACCCGAACTGCCGCCAAACGCTACCGTAATTCCCGAGGTAATCAGTTTGGAATAGGTGAGCATAAAACTCAGCACGGCAGATTTTTTTGAAATGGCATGAACGATATCTCCCACGCCATGAACAGATTCGGTAGATGCAAAAACTCTTTTGTGCAGCGTGGTAACAATGAGAATGCCCGCTAACGGTGTCAAAAACAACAAGTAAGCAGGAAACAAAGCCACTCCATACGCTTCAATATAATGAATGAATGTTTTGAGAATGATAGCCGCAATCGCAGACAGCACACCCGTAAGCACACTCAGTCCGATGATTGCCTGATACGGATTGGTGTGTTGTTGCAGCCATTTAATGGCTTTGGTGTAGTATAAATTTCCTTTGCTCAATTTTTTTCGATGCGCGTGTTGAATTTTCAAAAATAGAGTTTTGAAAACGTTAGTCGGCTAATTATTTGAAAAATATTAAAATCATTTAGCAGCCGGATTTTATCTTTTAGCCGCAAGGATACATACTTGTTTGAAGTAAATAGTGCCATAAAAAATATATGATTTCAAAGCGACTTTTTAGTGAACAAAATTTTTGTTTTATAAATTTTCCCCTTTGATTTTTTTAAGTTGAATGTATATAGACACTAAATTTACATGCACTACCTTTTCACGAAAGGTCCATTTTTCAAAAATTAATTTTATGATATATATCCTGTTGTGTGAAGTGTTTTAGGAAAAATCAAAGTATATTCACCACAACTAAATTGAAAAAACATGAGTGATTACAGTAATCCAAATCAATTAAACACTAAACTTTTAAGAGCCGTGCTGTTGGGCGTGGCTTTGTTTATACTTGCCTCCATAGCGTTTGGTTCAGCATTTCTTACCATAGAAGCAGGGCATAAAGGAATCATCTTCAGGAAATTCAGCGGGGGAATTGACATGAAAAAGCAACATGGACAAGGATTCCACATTATTGCTCCATGGAATACGATGTATGTGTATGATGTGCGTAAGCAACAGGCTGAAGAAGCCATGGATGTATTGTCTTCAAATGGCTTGTCCATTTCCGTAGATGTTACTGTTATTTACAGACCGGATGAAGTTAAAATTGCTGATTTGCACAATTTAATCGGAACGGATTATTTTAAAAAGATTCTTATTCCTGAAGTGCGCTCTTCGGTGAGGAAAATAATTGGTCGCTATACGCCTGAAGAATTGTATTCTACCAAGCGCGAAGTAGTTCAGACCGAAATTTTTAACGAAACCACTAAAATTCTTGCGCAAAACTTTATTATTCTCGATGCGGTTTTGATTCGCTCGGTTACGCTACCTGCTACTATCAAAACAGCTATTGAAAGCAAACTCAAGCAAGAGCAGGAATCGCTCGAATATGAGTTTAGAATTCAGAAAGAACAGAAAGAAGCAGAGCGAAAAGCCATTGAAGCGCAGGGTATTCAGAATTTCCAGAAGATTGTGGCAGAAGGCATTTCAGAGCGCTTGCTTACGTGGAAAGGAATTGAGGCTACTCAGGATTTAGCAAAATCGCCCAATACAAAAGTGATTGTTATCGGTAGCAGCAAAAACGGTTTGCCTGTAATCTTGAATACCGATAAGTAGGAGGGAAGAGAAGAAAAAAAGTGGGCAAGTTACTTACATCGCACCGCTACGACCACCTACCCTTGCTACCTTCCGGTCCTGGGGGATTCAGCAGGAGCTGGTCGTATAAGACTTGCCCGATGCGAAGATAGAAAAATTTGTGAGTTTAGAAAGGGAGGGAGTTTAAGTTTTCTTTTTTGCATGAACATTTGTTTTGTTACACAAAATTTTCAAGCATTCTCAGAATGCCGGGAGTATCATGCCGATTAAGGTTTGCCGCTTTTGCAAAACGGCTGTTATGCGGTCGGCTTTCTATCATAATTTGCTTATCAGTTTAAGTGTTTTCAAGTCGTAAACGTGTATCTCGTTTT
>CAZFFP010000013.1:52779-56279 GCA_964518215.1 uncultured Chitinophagaceae bacterium | reverse complement strand
TCTTCTTTCCCTCTTACCATTCCAACAAATCCGATTCTTCCATCCAGCCGGTTGATGAAAAACTGATGCAGCTTTTCTAAATTTTCACTCTTTGATTTTTTCAGCATGGGTTCGTGTTGAATGGCATAGTCAATGCCTTTTGTTTCCCATTGATGCAAGGCAGCTTTGATATTGCGTATAAAGCTGCGCTCTACATTGCATTTCTCATTCACTTTTATTCCAGTAACAATTTGCTTGGACAAGTTGGATTGCAACCGAAACTTTTCGCTGTTCACTATGAAACCACATTTCTTTATTATTTCAACTATTCTGAAAATATCTGTGGCCTGCATGGAAACTTTGCTCGAAAAAGTAAGGTCATCGGCATAGCGGGTGTATTGCCATTCGACCTTTTTTGCAAAGTCCTGAAGCTCATTGTCGAGGGTTATGCAAATGAAGTTGGATATGGTAGGAGATGTTGGTGCGCCCGTAGGTAATTTGTTTTTAAACGTAATCAGCAGCGTTAGAATATCTACGACTTTTCCGGGCAGATTGAAAGGTTCTTTTTGTAGCAATTGCTTCACTTGCATTGCTGAAATATTTTCAAAAAAAATCCTTCAGGCCAATATTCAATACCATTTTAGCTCCGGTATGCACCGATGCATTGGTAACAATATTAAAAATGTATAGAAATTATTTGCTGACAATTTCAAAGTAAAACGAGACTAATTTTTATTCACAGGCTGAAAGCGATCTTGCCAATTAAGTCAGAAAGTATGTTTAATACCCGAATTTGTATGTTTAATTGTATGTATAATTGAAAAGGGCTTCAAAGTCGAAACTCTGAAACCCTTTAATTTATTGTGGGTGCAGAAGGATTCGAACCTCCGACCCTCTGCTTGTAAGGCAGATGCTCTGAACCAACTGAGCTATGCACCCAAAAATATTAAGAACTTTTTTCCCTGAACGGGGATGCAAATATACAAGAGTTATCAATACTGCAAAACAAAAATCTGAAAATGATTATTATCACCTCGCCAACATCACACTTCCTTTTTCTTTCACTGCTTCGTTGTCCCGGTAAATCACATAAAATCCACGTATAAGCCTCTCAAGGAGCGAGTTTAGTTTTTTAAACAAAAAGGCCGGCAGATTTTCAACTTAAATCTTACTGAAAAATATAACATCTGCCCAATAAAAGAACCTTTTCGGTTTTTATGCGTAAAAAGTAATGCTTCGGTGTGTGAAAATTGGTATTCTAAATACTTAATATTGACACGCTGGGCATTCAAACAAACCCGACATGAGTAATCGAACCTATATTCTTTACTGGCTCACAGCGCTGTTCAGTCTGTTGGTGTTTCGCGTATCGGCACAACAGGATAAGTTTCTGGTAAGCAGCGAGCAAATGACCATCAAGGACACTTCTCTTTCCAAAAAACGTTCTTATCTGCATTTCAAAAACATTGGTAAGCTCGAATACTTTCACAACGAAGCCAAACTCAAAAACATCAACAAGCAAAATGGCAAAGCCAACGATGAAGAGTTGATGCTTTTGTTGGAAGATTACATCAGTCAGTTTGGCACTCAGAATTTCGGAACTAATAATGATATGCTCTGGATGCTGGCGCAGTTGTATGAAAAAAACCATTATTCACACAATGCCAAGTGGCTCTATCGCATCATTCTGAAACACAGTGAAGATGGCGTGGAATATATTGCGCAATACTATGATTCGGTTACCCGCCTCGAAAAAGATTACTACGTTCCCATTAAATACTACTACGAATTAGTAGAATACAGAAAACACATTGATACTTTGTATCCGCCTAAAGGTGTGTTAGTGAGCATGGGCAACACCGTAAATTCCGATGTGGAAGATTATGGTCCGGCTTTAAGTTTCGATAACAATATGTTGGTGTTTGCATCGAAAAGAAACCGTATTAAACGCGGCATCAACGAGTATTTCAACGAAGACCTTTATGTATCATATAGAGTAGGCGAGGGGTGGAGCGAAGCAGAACCTTTGAAAGATTTGAATTCGATTTATAATGAAGGCACACCTTGTTTGTCGAAAGACGGGCGCACCATGTATTTTATTCGCTGCGAAGCCAACGATGGATTGGGCAGTTGCGATTTGTATCAGGCTCGCATGAAAGATGATGGCAGTTGGGGCAATATTTCCAATCTGGGTGCCAACGTAAACAGCGCATTTTGGGAATCGCATCCGTCACTTTCCATAACCGAAGACACTTTGTATTTCACTTCCGACCGTCCGGGCGGATTTGGCTCTACCGATGTATATTTTACTTACAAAGACAAAAAAGATAAATGGCAGCCGGCAGTAAACATAGGTCCGGTAATCAATACCAAAGGCAGCGATGTAAGTCCTTTTCATCATCCGGTGCATGATGTGTTGTATTTTGCATCGAACGGACATTTGCTCAACTTCGGAAATTTCGATTTATACAAAACCACTTTTAAAGATGGTGTGTGGCTGGAACCCAAAAATATTGGTCCATTAGTGAATGGCAAAGGCGATGAATACTTTTTTACCATTGATTCGGAATCGAAAAACATTTACTACTCGCGCTCGGAATATCCCAATGTGAAAGACCTGAATTTATATTCGTTTCCATTACCTATGGAGGCACAGCCATTGGCAAACACGGTGTTCAGAGGTTCGCTGGTGGACTCGGTATCGGGCGTACCGTTCAAAGGCATTGTTTCGATTATTGATATGGAAAACGGCATTGAAGTAGCGCCCAAATATTTGCGCGATGACGGCAGTTTTGAATTTGATTTGATAAATCATAATAAATATTTGCTGGTGATTCAGGGCGAAGATTTTTTCCGTGTAGAAGAACTCATCAATCTTGAAAGTGATACCACTATGGTGTTTGAAGCGCCCTCGCTCAAATCGCTGCGCATACAATTTACATCCGTTGAGTTTGAAAGCAACAGTGCCGAAATAAAAGATTATATGGAAGCCGATTTGGAAAAATTGCTGAATTTTATTTTAGATAATCCGGGCATGAGTTTGGTTATTTCGGGGCATACCGATTCGAAGGGCGACCCTGCTAAAAATTTGAAACTTTCGCAGGATAGAGCCAATTCTATCAGAGATTATTTGTTGGCAAGCGGCTTCATTGAGCCATCTCGAATTGAAGCCATCGGCTATGGAAGTTCTATGCCTATTATTAAAGATGAACTTACCGATGAAGACCGCAAAATAAATCGCAGAGTGGAGTTTGAAATTATTAAAGGCTCTGCTTTGGGAATGTCGGAGTGAGCCGTATGCCTTTAGCCTTTAGCTTTCAGCCGTATGTGATTAGTTTACAGTTTGCAGTTTTTCTTTGCTCCTTCGCGCCTTTGCGTGCAATTTATTTGGTGTCGAATATCGAATATCGAACGGTCGAAAATCGCCTCTCAAGACACGGCAATAAAAAAAGCCGGATGTGTGAACACCCGGCTTTTGGTTGTATAGTTGGCTGGTTTTAGTTGAAGAGAACGTATTTAAT
>CAZFFP010000013.1:0-52679 GCA_964518215.1 uncultured Chitinophagaceae bacterium | reverse complement strand
AAACGAACATTCGGGTCGTCAGAATCTTGTTTATTGAGTTGTGCTGTAAATTGTGGTCCGCCCATAACGCCTAAGTGCAAGCCTTTTTGTGCAAAAGAATGGAGCGAGAAGGTAACAAGAGCAATAAGAAGAATCTTTTTCATAATCTATGGTTTTAGTTTAATTGAATAGCGCAAAATTAGAAAAATACTTATGGTAAACAACTAATGTAATTTAACAAACAAAAACTGTAGTGTATATTAAAACACCCACCCCATGCCATATTCAATATAATCGGCAATAAACAGGTGCGATTTTAGGAATAAGCCTATGAATAATGAGGGTTTGTTTTTTTGCACGGGCAGATAATACACCACTCCGTTTTTATTGTAAAAAGCCAAAGGCTTGCCTTCAAAATTGTTTACATAAAATCCCATGTTCAGGCTCAAACCGAAATTACCAAACACTATTTCATCGCCTACCAAAATGGCAAACCGGCTGAAGTCTTTATGGTTATACTCTTGCTGGTTTTCAATGCGCGAAGAAAAGCGCACGGCATCGTCTTTTCTGTATTCATACTCCAATCCTAATTGCACCCGATTATATCGGCTAACAGGTTTTACTAAGGTTGCCATAGCTACATACACCGGAAATTTGGCAGCGCCAGGAGTATTGCCATCGGTAATGGCAAGTCCGGCTTTTACCAAGCCCATGAATCGTTTTTTATGAGCCGAATTGGAGTCGGGCATTTCTATTTCGGGATGCCCGTTGGGGAAAAATTTCAATCCTATATTACCCGAAAGTACATTAATTCCCAAATTGGGTTTTTGCACTTTGCCGTTGGAAAAATGTGTGAAAGCCAATCCGGCTGTGAGGTAGAAGTTTTCCTTTACTTTAAAGCTGTTCAGAAATTTCAGTTGAGTTACATTATTGATTTTAGAACCTATAACATTGTTGGTGTTGTTGTCGATAATGTTAAATGGTTTGTTCAAATAAGCAATGCCCGAACCAATGGCTATCTCAAATTTATATTTGTTGCTATTAGTGAGCGGCAGACTGATGTATGGAAACAAACCTACGCCTTTGCCCAGAACTTCCATATTTCCGAAGTCGCCATAAATAAGCGTGAAGCCTGTTTCGGGAAAACGGAAACGCTGGTGCCAGTGTTTATTTCCTCCGGTAATAATGCCCACATTAAATTCTGCCATGACAGAACTGTTGGGAATTTCGGGAAGAAATTTTGAAGTGTGTTTAATTACTTTTCCGTAGTGAAAATTGGCATGAATCACCCACTCTTTTTTCCTTTCCTCAAAATTTTGGTTGGCAAAGGTCGTGCAGGTGCAACACAGCAGGAGAAAAATGAGGTGTATCTTTCGGTTCATAATTTTTTCAGAAGCGTGCTAATGTAAATAAAAAGTGCGGGCTGATTTATTTTTGAGAATCACAAAATCAAATTTTTATGAAAAAAATACTTTCATATCTGTTGCAGGGAATCCTGTTGGTGGCTCCTGTTTTTGTAACGCTTTATGTAGTAGTGGCGCTCATCACCACATTTGATGCTAAAGCCAACGACCTGGTAGAAGTATTAATTAATACCCGAATTCCGGGTTTAGGTATTATTATGGTGTTGGCTTTTCTTACATTTATTGGATATTTAAGTTCGCTGTTCATCATAAAGCCTTTTTTCGGCTTTATAGAAAAACTGATTATGAACACGCCCGGTGTAAAAATTATTTATTCAGGACTGAAAGATTTGATAACGGCTTTTGCCAGCGATAAGAAAAAATTCGATAAGCCCGTACTGGTGAATCTGAATCACAACCCACATGTGCAGCGTATGGGTTTTGTTACGCAAAAAACCATGGAAGAATTTGGTTTGCACAATAAAGTGGCGGTGTATATTCCGCATTCCTACAACTTTTCAGGGAACATGATTATTGTAGATGAAAAAGAAATTACACCATTAAATGTTTCCTCTACCGATGCACTGAAATTTATGGTGTCGGGCGGGGTGAGCGATATTGATTGAATATGCTTATTTCAGCTCGATGAATATTGCTTTTTTCTTTTTCTTCTTCTTCTTTTTGGTTGGTTGTTCATTTTTCAGACTATCTGATTGGAAAGGTTCTGCTTTGACGATGTTTTCTGAAGGTTTGCTCAAATCGGTATTGGTAATTGGGTCGAAATAGTTCTCAGAATTCTTTTCAGAAACTTTAACATCATTCGCAGGTTCTTCGCTGCTTTCAGTGTTTTTTTGAAGTTCTTGCTCTTTCACCCAATCGGGAATGGGCGGGGCATCTATTACAGCAGGCATAGGAGGATTGGAAAAATTAATTTGATTTTCCTCCTGCGAAAATTCGGGATAGTCTTGCTCGCTTGGGGGCTGGACATTTAAAGCAGGGTCAGTGGCATCAGTTTTTGTTTGCTGAGCATACAAAATGTTGCCTGAAATGAGTAACAGGAAACAGAACATCGGGGGTAAAATTATTTTTATCATTTTTCGCTATTTTTTTTGAACAGAAAACCGAATTGATTTTAAACAAACTATAAGGCTAAAAAACACCTTTGGCAATAAGATAAGGAATAATTAGCCAAAGCAGCCCTTTAATTAGAAAAAACAATACTCCTATTATGCCCATTTTTTTGAACCAATTGATTAATTTTTCTTTTGAATCGGGTTTCATTTACAAAACAATTGAAAATCAACTCATTTCACCTTCAGATGATATTCGACTACATCAATGCTGTCTTGTTCTTCAAACCAAAATTCATAGTTAGTAAGTTTCAGAATGCGCCAAATACTTGACTCTACTTTATTCGTTGCATTATCACGAAACAGTAATAATACATTTTCAGAACTCCGGTCAAATTGCCAAAGTCCGGTTCTGGCTATTACACTGTCATTGCCCAAACCCGAAATCAAAGAATCAATTTTCAGCACATCACCATTTTTATTGAAAGTAATTTCAAATCGGGGCAGCGCAGCAGTTGCTTCAACTCCGTTTTTAAGTGCTTTTTCAATTTTCCATTCGTTAGCGATTCTGCCTGTTTTGGTGCGTAACGAAACACTGGGACCATATTCATATTTATTGCAGCTTGAAAAAACAAAAACGATTATGCAGAGAAACAATAATGACTTTTTCATTAGAAATATTTTCACACAAAGATAATAAGTTGAATATTGGCAATTTGGATGTCGGGTGAAGAAATTGATGCAGAAACATTACTTATTAGTACATTTTTCATTGAACCATTCAATTGCATCCTGATTGCCTGCCTGAATGGCTTTTTGTAAATCTTCACAAGCATTTGCCAGATTATTAAGTTTAAAATAGGTTAAAGCTCTGTTGAAATAAGCGTAATTAAGATTTGAGTCGTTTGCAATGGCTTTGTTAAAATAGTTTAGTGCTTCGGAATAATCTCTTAGGTTATACAAAGCCCATCCATGATTGTTGTAGATGAGGGCATTAGCTGTAAGGTTCTTTTCTGCTGCCGAAAAAATTTCAATGGATTGTTCATACTTTTCGAGTTCGACCAACATCCATCCCAGATTTAAATAAGCCAGAGTAAGTATGCTGTCGTTAGTCAATGCCTTTCGGTAATAAATTTCGGCTTTTTCGTAATTTTTGATAGAATAATACACCCAACCAATATTGTTGTATATCATAGCATTGAGTGAGTCGTATTGAAGGGCTTTGTCAAACAAAAACAATGCATGTTCATAATTTTCAAAATTTGTCTGAATTAGGCCCAAATAATTCAATGTTTGTGGATTTTCGGGTTGTAATTGGAGTGCTGTCGAAAAATCGCTTTTAGCTTCGAGATGCCTGCCTTCATTAAAATACATCAAACCTCTTTCAAAAATACAGGTATGGTAATGAGGAAATTTTTTTACACAGATATCATACTCTCTAAAAGCACTTTTTTGTTTGTTGATAATTTGATAATAATCGCCTTTCAGAGCATAGGCAATAGGAATGTTTTCGTTTTTGCTCAAAGCATCATCATAAATAGCAAGGGTGTTGCTCCAGGCTTCATTTCTAACATATGTGTATGCAGTGAGTCCGCTGAAATACAAAACAATAAATAATTGCATGAATTTTCTGTAACCGCTTAATTTCCCCCATAATGCTACAAGTATGTTTGAGGCAATAAAAAATATTCCGATAAAAGGAACGTATCCGTAACGATCGGCAACTAATTCATGACCGCCAATAAACATGAGTATGTTCAGCACCATACCTATGTTAATGATAAAAAAGGAAAAACCTAAAACAATTTCTTTTTTTAAAAATGGATATTTGTAAATTCTGTAAACAACAGCTACCAAAACAGCAATTGCCGCAGGCATGGAAAGGTAAAAAAGCGGAGGAAGCATTTCGCCCGAAAGGCGAGGATAGGGGTATAGGGTGGAAAGCCGGAATGGCAACACCGATTTTATGAGGTAGAATAAAAATGAATAGGAACCGAAAAATATGCGATGAACAAATGAAAAACGCTCCGGCACATTTGCGCCCGAGCCTATGTGCCAGAAAAAAGAAAGGAATGGAACCGCAAAAAATATAGTTTTTTCAACCACGAGTTTAACGGTAATTTTTCTTCCGAAATACCAGTCAATGGCAATTAATACTACCGGCAGCGGATATGCCGACCACTTAGATGCTACCGAACAAGTGAAGGCTATCCATGCCCCCGTCAGCCAAATCATTTTTTCGGTTTTTATGTAGCGCATATATTGAATCAGCGACAACAAAAAAAATGCGGTATATAATACGTTTTTGCGCTCTGCAATCCAACTCACTGATTGCACTCCCATTGGGTGCACGGCAAAAAACAAAGCGGTGAGCAATGAAATACTTTGGTTGCCGCTGAGTTCTTTGGTAAAAAAATATACCAAAACAATATTCAGTGTGTGAAGCCCGAAACTGGTAAGATGATAACCAAATGGATTTAACTCCCAAATATTATAGTCGATTGCCAAAGAGAGTATCGTAAGAGGAATGTGCCCATTATAATATAACTCCGAAAAAATTTTTTTCAAACCATTCCAGGAGAGGTCATGTAGCAGAGGATTATTGGTTACATAATCTGTATCATCGCGGTAGTTGAAATCAAAAAAAAACGAATTAGAATAGGCAATTACTGTAAGCAAAATAATTCCTGTCAGACAAATAAAAGAGCCATAGTTGTTCGTTGAAAAGTTTTTACGTTGCTTTACGTCTTTATTTTTTAGTCCGGGTTTCATGTTGCAACAAATCTAATCAAAGCCGTTTGAAATGTTAATGTTTGAAAGGTCAACCTTCGAGTCGGATTTTTTCGGCTTAAATATATACAGAGCTTCGGGAGATATGTTGCCCGATACGGAGCAAATTAAAACATTTGCTTTTTGCAAAAATGCAGATTTAATACGCCTTAAAATTAATGCGCAACACGAGTCAAAAATGAATCATGTACTCGAAGCAACGGGTTTGCCGTTTTATTATTCACATTCGGTTTTGAATGTTAAAGCAGATTACTCAGGGTGTGAAATTCCTGAATTTAAAAACCATGATTTATCATTCGAAAAATTTGATGCTTCAATACCTAGAAATATTCAGCGATTTTATTATTTGGTATTAAAAGGAATGATAGATGACCCGATTGGCTATCACAAAACTCCACTTATAAGCAATATAATTTCCAAGCAAAAGGAGGCTGAATGTTATGCCGCATACTATAGCCGATTTTATTCTGGTATTGATAGCAACAAGCTTGGATTCATAATGAAAAAAGCCGGTACAGATGTAGGAGTATTTGTTTTTGAAATTGAAAACGACACTATTTATACTTCTATGGCAGCGTTGCTTCCTTCGTTCAGAAGTCATGGGCTATTTCATGACATGAAGGTCTTCAGGCAAACATATTGTGCTGAGCATCATATTGGCAAAGCTGTTGCCGGTTCGCGCATTGCTAATTACAACACGCCCAATACATTACTCAAACTGGGATACAAAATTTTTAACGTAGAGCATGTTTTTCACCTGCCAACTTTATTGTCGTATTCAAAAACCACTCCCCTTCATGTTGAAATTAAAGAAAAGATAAGTTCTGCCAATATGTTGCAAATAGTTTTGAATAATTTATTTATTTCTTCTAAAATACACTTGCGTAAGTTACTTATTCGAGAAGATGTTTTGTTGAATTTTAAAATACTACCAGGCTTTTCTTTAGCAGATAATCAAATCACCGCTATGCGTGCAAATTTTCCTGTTTTTGGAGATAATGAAGCTGAAGTAATTGTGTTTTTTCAGAACAAGAACAACAAAACAGTTAAAATTGCTTATTTAAGCATAGCAGTTTGTTGAGTAAATTAGCATAATTCTTTATAACTAAATGGGTCGGCTCAACGCCTTAATTCTATATTTATTTTTCTAAAAAATATCTTTGGTCGGTTTTTTTTATATTTTTGTCATCCACCTTATAAAATTAAGGTTTCAATAAAAAAACACGTTTATGAAATTCAGGACATCCTTAATCTTCGCAACTCTCATTTGCTTTACACTGTCTATTTCAGCTCAAATAGATACGAATCTCCAAAGGTTGGGCGAAATTAAAATGGCAGAAACCGAAAGTGTGCTTTCCGGAGTTTTACCCCAACATCAAAGTCGTGGGGGCAATCGTGCAGATGAGCAAAACTGTATTGGCGCTATTCCCATTTGCCAGCAATCCTATACGCAGTCAGTTTCATATTCAGGCAGAGGTACTATCAATGACCTTAATCCCAACAATACTTGCCTTTTAACAGGTGAGACCAATTCGGTTTGGTATATTTTTTCACCCCAAACTTCGGGTACTTTTGCTTTTACAATACAAACTCAAAGAGATTACGATTTTGCTCTTTATAATATCACAAACACCGGATGTAATCTCGGAGGAGTAACTCCTTTGAGATGTAATTATTCTGCACAAAATGGTGCTACAGGGTTACAATTACCTGCTCAAGGAGGAAACATTACACATACTGCGTCACAAGCGCCCTTTATGCCTGCTGTGAATGTTCAGGCAGGTGAAACTTATGTTTTATTGGTGAATAACTATACAGGTGATCAAACCGGATACACTATTACTTTTGGAGGTTCCGCTTCTATTTTTGATAACACTCCACCCACAGTGGTATCTGTTGTCAATGATTGTACTCCGGGAGTTGTAACCATTCAAACCAACGAACCTATTGCATGTTCTTCAATTTCTAATGGCACTGCAACAATTACAGGTCCTTCTGGTGCAACTGTTACCGGAATTAGTGGTATTGGTTGCACCAATGGCACATACACCAGCCAGATTCAGATTCAATACACTTTAGCTTCTCAGGTTGATGGGCAATATACTTTGAATTTTGGGGGAGTTACTGATATCTGTGGAAACGTAATGGCTCCCGGAAATATCAACTTCAATGTATTGTCTGCGCCAACTCCTACTGCCAGTCCCTCATTTACGTGTATAACCGATCCTCAGCCAATTACTTTGTCAATACCTCAGCAATCTTCGGGTGTAAATATTTTGTGGAGTAATGGAGCTACAAGCACAACTACAACTGTTACTCCTCTTGCTACTACCATTTACTCGGTTACTGTTTCAAATTCAAATTGTTCTCGGGTAGGAAATGTCACTGTAGATGTAATTAACGTTCCACCGGTAAATATTTTCCCGCCTAATCCTTTTGTTTGCGGAACCGGCTCAGTAACACTTACTGCTAATACTGCTCCTGGAGCTTCATTTTTATGGAGTACTGGAGCAACTACTTCTTCTATTACAATTTCTCCTACTCAAACAGAAGATGTTTGGGTGGTTTCCTCTTTCGGAACATGCTCTGCATCTGATACTGTAACTGTTGTGTCCGGTCAGCCTAACCCTACGCCCATTTGTAATAATATATATGTAACAACAACAGGTACAGGAATCGGCACCAGAGCCAGCCCTACCGATTTATTAACAGCTTTATCATTAGCGCAATGTAACAATAGTGTGATTAAAATGGCTATCGGCACTTATACTATTGATAATTCCATTTCTACAATGACAAGCTATACCACTATTGAAGGTGGTTTTGACCCTTCTAACAACTGGACAAAAACTAGCACAGCAGGAGCTACAACCATCGTAAGAAGTACCCAGAACCCTGATGGACCGCCCAATGCGCCACGTTTGACAGCGTTTTATTTGAACGGAGAATCATTTTTCAGGTTTCAAGATTTGACTATAAGAGTGGAAAATGCATCACCTGCCGCACCCGGCCAGGCCGGTGCTACGACTTATGGTTTACATTTAACAAGTTGTTCTAATTATGATATAGTTCGTTGTAGAATTATTGCAGGAAACGGTGGTGTTGGTGGACAAGGTCTTGTGGGAACCGCTGGTGCTAATGGTGGTAATGCTGCTAATGCTACAACAAGGAATGGAACTGCGGGTGGAGCCGGAGCTACACCCGGAACCAATGGTGGAGCCGGAGGAAGAGGAGGCGGGACAACTGCCCGTGGCGATAACGGAGAAAGAGGGCAAGGTCCCAGTAATTGTGGTGGTGCCGGTGGCGATGGAGGAAGAGGAGACGCTACTTGTCAAAGTTTCACAATTATAGTTGGACAGACTAGTACTCCAGGCGCACCTGGACAGAATGGCTCTGCAGGCACAATAGGATTAACAGGTGCAGCAGGAACGTTTGTGGGAGGCTTCTTTGAACCGGGATCTCCCGGAACTCAGGGTGGTAATGGAACTTCGGGTTGTGGAGGCGGAGGTGGTGGTGGAGCCGGAGGAGCCTTGCTCGGTAATAATGGCGGAGGCGGAGGCGGAGGCGGAGGCGGAGGAGCCGGAGGTCAAGGCGGACAAGGAGGGTATGGCGGTGGAGGCTCTTTCCCTGTGTACTTGTATATTAATGGTGTCAATGGAAACTTTGTTCAATCTGATTTGTCAGTAGGTGCTGCAGGAATAGGTGGACAAGGAGGTGCTGGAGGTGCTGGTGGTGTTGGAGGTGCTGGTGGTAGAGGCGCTGATGATGGAGGTGGTTTGTTTAGTTTATGTAATAACGACCCTCAAGGTAATGGTGGCAGAGGTGGTAACGGTGGTGTTGGAGGACAAGGTGGTAATGGACAGGCAGGTTTGGCTCAACAGATGGTTACTGATGGAGGCTCTCCATTAGTTGTTTCTGATATTAACTTCAATTTATCCGGTCAACCCACGATTATCGTTTCTAACGTAAGTTGTACTGAAACACCGGTGAATTTTGAAGCTGCATTGCCTGGTAGTTGGTCTTTTGGCGCAGATGCCGATCCTCAAACAGGCAATGGTATTAATGTTGTTACTCAATACTCTTCTGTTGGCAGAAAAGAAATTGTTTATGGTTCTAATTTATATTCAGGCTTCTTCAATGTTGCTACTACAGGTGTCAACTCAACGCCTAATATTCAAACTACAGTGCCTTTGATAAATGGTGTATATAGGGTTTGTGCCGGTGCACCATCCAATTTCAGCAGCACCATTGCCGGTATCAATTATGTTTGGGATTTTGGTGGAGGCGCTACTCCAAATACTTATTCGGGACCTAATTTCCAAACTGTATCGGGTGTTGTATTTGATGGTCCGGGAACCTATACTGTTACTTTGGTTGTAGAATCAGATTGTTGCGGACCATCAGCACCAGCTACAATTGAAATAGAGGTTGAAGAACAGCCGGAAGTAACCATAGACCCAACATCGCCTATTTCGATTTGCGAAGGACAATCGGTTACATTTACCGCTTCAGGGGGCATTTCCTATGCGTGGAGTACCGGAGATGTAACCACTTCTATTACCGTATCTCCTTCAGCAGGTATTAATGATTATTGGGTTATAGGCACTTCGCCTGAAGGATGTCGTTCTGACACAGTATCTGCTCAGATTGATGCAACTCAAACACCTGTAATTGATATTGCTGGCGATAATTCCATTTGCGAGGGAGAAACTACTACTTTGACACTCACCGGTTATTCCGGTCCGGGCATTCAGTGGAGTGGAGGAGGTGTTGGAGGAAATACTCAAACCATAGATGTATCACCAACAGAACCCACTACATATTTTGCAGTGGTTGATAATGATGGATGCATCAGTAATACTGATTCTATTACAGTTTATGTTGATGAGATTCCGGTTGCTGTTATTTCTGGCGACACAGTTGGGTGCAGAGGAGAAAGCGCTTATCTTGAAGTGAACGGTGGCAAAGATTATATTTGGAGTACCGGAGATTCCGGAGCCATTATTACTCCTGTTATACTTGATGATTCCACATTCACGGTTATTCCAATATCTGCAACAGGTTGTGTGGGAGACCAAGCTTCTATTTTCATTCCAGTAAGAGACTTTGTTCCGGTGAGTGTTACTATCTCGTCTAATACAACTGAGATTTGTGCCGGCAACCCGATTACATTCACTGCCGACCCTGTTAACGGAGGCAACAATCCTTCTTTCACATGGCAGGTGAATGGTCAAACATTAGAGACCACAAATTCGCCTGTATTTACGACAAGTGATTTAACTGAAAATTCCGTAGTTACGGTGGTTTTGACTTCTTCATTGCCTTGTGTAACCGGTTCACCGGCAATTTCATCAAATAGTGTTAATGTTAATGTAACACCATTTAGTGTGAGCATTGCAGCAGACGAAATTGCTTGTCAGGGAACGGATGTGGAATTTACAGCTACTGCTGTTAATGGTGGAGCCGACCCGATATTTATATGGTCTGTTAATGGTGTTCCTGTTGATACTACTCAAACAAACATTTATATAAATAATACGCTTAATAATGGTGATGAAGTAACTGTAACACTTACCAATTCAGATCAGTGTCCTGTTGGCAGTTCTACTACTTCAGCTCCTTTTGATATTACCATCCTTACTTTGCCTGCTGTAACCATTAATCCTTTGGATACTTCGGTGATTAATAAATTTAATGACCCGATTGTACTTCAGGGAGATCCGCCCGGAGGAACCTTCAGTGGACCCGGAATTGATGGTCCGGAATTCAATCCTTTGGTTGCCGATACAGGTGAGCATGTTATTTTCTATGCTTTTACCGATGTTGATGGTTGTACCGGTATAGATTCAATAATTATTACCGTGAGAATTATCGGACCTTTGTATGCTATTCCTAATGCCTTTACTCCTAACGGTGACGGACAAAACGAAACTTTTGGTATTATAAATTCCGGTGCTGTTCTGATTAAAGAGTTTAAAGTTTATAATCGTTGGGGACAAAAAGTTCACGATGATGCTGCTTTAAATTGGGATGGCACTCTTGATGGTAAGCCACAACCTACAGAGGCATATTTGTTCCATGCAGTAATTGAATTGCCTGATGGAACAGAAGTTAAAGAATCAGGTCAGGTTAAATTAATCCGTTAAGAAAAACTCTCAAAAAAAACAAGCCATGAAAAAGTTTTTTGTCATAGCCATTATCCTGTTCAGCGGAATTTCATTGTTTGCTCAGGACATACATTTTTCACAATTCTACAATTCGCCCCTTACACTCAACCCTGCGCTAACAGGCAAGATGAATGGCTCTTACAGAATTGGAGCTATTTATCGCAATCAGTGGTTTCAGTATTCTACTACGGGTTCTCCTTTTGTTACCTATTCCGGTTCCTTCGATATGCCTATCAATTTGAAAAACGATGCTATCGGGGTTGGTTTATTTGTTTATCAGGATAATGCCGGAGAAGATTTTCTGAAAACGCTCAATGTAATGGCAAGCCTTGCTTATCATAAAGCCATTGGAAAAGATGGAAAACATGCGCTTTCAATCGGAACGCAGTTGGGCTATATTCAGAAACGTATCAGTGAAGATGATTTACGCTTCTTCAACAATTATGATGGAACAGTTTATAATCCAAACAGGCCCAGCGGTGAATTTTTTGGAAATAATTCCAAAGGAAATTTCGACTTTAATGTGGGTTTGATGTGGAGTTCGATGTTTGGAAAACGCTCGGCATTTTATGCCGGAGGTTCCATGTTCCATATTTTGCAACCCGAAAACAATTTCGTTCAGAATTTTAAATTCGATTTGTTGAGGCGTTATGTCGGTCATGCAGGATTGGATATTGGAATCGGAGAAAAATTCGCCATCCTTCCTTCAGTTATTTTCATGAATCAGAATAAAGCTCAGGAACTGAATATGGGTGCTGCATTAGCTTATGATTTCACCAAATCTTTCACATGGTATTTGGGCGGCTTTTACAGATTGAACGATGCGCCTATTGCTTACACTGCATTTGAAGTAAAAGGTGCTCGCTTAGGTATCAGCTACGACTTTGTTACCTCTTCATTGAAGAATTATAACAAGCCGGGAGCTATTGAACTCTCTTTGATTTATGTTGGCAAACCTAAACCATTGCCTAATCCGAGTTCATTGCTTTTCTGTCCCAGATTTTAATTTATTTTTTACTGAAAAAATTGCAACTCAACCATATTTTAATGAAACACAGAACCAATTATATGAAATCCACAGTTTTGTTTGCGCTCGCGGCATTTACTCTTCTTTCTTTTCCCGCAACTGCACAGAAGCAGAAATTGACAGAAATGGAAAAAGTTGAGAAACTCCGTCCCAAGAAGAAAATTAAAGTTGGTAATAACCTCTATGACAGAGGTAGTTTTTACAATGCCATTGAAGTGTATGAAATGGTATTGGTAAAGAAACCCAACCATACAGATACCTGGTATAAGTTAGGCATGACCAACTACATGATTCGCGATTATGCTAAAGCTGCCGAGTGGTTTCAACAAATAGCAGAGTTTGATTCATTGGGCTTTCCATTGAGTCAGTATTATTTGGGCGCTTCTTTGAAACGCACTGCTGAATATGAAAAAGCCAAAACAGCATTCAGCAATTTCAAGAAGACCAAATTCAAGAGAGAGAATGATGAAATAAGAAATTACAAATCGTTGGTCGAGAAAGAAATTGAAGGATGCGATTTCGGTTTGAAAACGATGGCGCAGGAGAAAATAAAAGTTAGAGTGGAACATTTGGATGCCGGCATTAATGCTCCTATGAGCGATTATGCTCCCCGCCAGTTTAATGACAAACTCATATTTTCTTCTTTAAAATCTGATACGGTTATTGTTATTGACCCCGAATTTGAAAATGCGGTTCGTTATTCCCGTTTATATGAATCGGTAAAAGGCGGTTCAGGTTGGAGCGCAGGAGAACTTGCCAAATTTCCTTTTAACACAGGAGATATCCATGTGGGGAACGGTATGTATGCGCCTGATGGAAAATCGTTTGTGTTTACCAAGTGTGAAGAAACAGAAAACTTGGGTATGAAATGTCAAATCTATGTTTCTACCAATACCAGTGGAACTTGGAGTGAGCCGGTTTTACTGGGCAATGGTATTAATATGGATGATGCTACCGCTACCCATCCTTTTATTACATCCAATGCAGAAAATCAGGAGATACTTTATTTCTCTTCTAACCGTCAAGGCGGCAAAGGAGGCATGGATATATGGTATTCAACAAAAAATAAAAATGGCGAATTTGGCGCTCCGGTAAATGCCGGTGGCATCATCAATACTTCAGGAAACGAAATAACGCCTTTCTTTGACATGAAAGATAAAAAATTGTATTTCAGTTCTGATGGATATGTGAACATGGGCGGATATGATATTTATGTTTCTGAAATTCAAAACAAAGATTTTACGACACCTATAAATCTTGGGTATCCTTTCAATTCGAGTGTGGACGATTTGTATTTTGCTTATGGTGAAAATGCGAAAAAAGGCTTTTTAGTATCTAATCGCCCCGGTGGTTTTTCTTTGAAAAGCCCAACTTGTTGCGATGATATTTTGGCTTATTATTATCCAGCCGAGTTTGTTACGGTTGAAGGCAAATTAATTGATGAAGAAACCGGACAATTAGTTAAAGATGAGTGCTTTGTTTACGTTTACAACACTGCAAATGACAGTCTCGTAGGCACTTTCCCTTCTGCTGCCGATGGCACTTTCAATTTTAAATTAAAAGCAGATGAACAATATAAAATTGTTGCTAACTGCAAAAAGTATCATGAAAATGAAGCCGCAATTGATGCAAGAAATATGGATGATGGCGCTGTAATCAATACTGAAATTCGCCTGAAAAAGAAAGACTTGTATGATGGAAAAGTATTGGGCATTGCATACTTCGATTACATGAAATTTAATTTAAGAAACGCTTCAAAAGCTACTATGGATACTTTAGCCGCGTTGCTTAACAGCAGAGACGATTTGATTATTCGTATTGAAGGGCATACCGACCAACGTGGAACAGATGAATACAATCAGAAACTTTCTGATAACAGAGCTGAAACAGCCTATAAATATTTATTGAGTAGAAAAGTTGCAAGGCATAAATTGATTTGGGTAGGCTTTGGCAAAACCAAACCTTTAGAAGATTGTTTCCAATATAATGAGTGTCCGAAAGCCGGACCACCCGATTGCCCATGTCATCAGAATAACAGAAGAACAGAATTTATACTGTTCCAGCAAGTGTCTGACAGCAGCATCAAAAATTAATTTCTCCACACATTTTTCCTATAAAGGGTTTCAGCTTTAATTCTTAACTTTAAAACTGAAACCCTTTTTTATTTGTTAAGTGTTTTATTGTGATTATTGATTGATTTCTACTAAACTTATTGGTCGAAGATTAAATGCTATTCAAACAGATGCGAAAAATCTTGTTTGCCCCTCTATTGTTTTTATCAGTTTTATTGCTGAATGGGGAACTTTTTGCCCAACCTGTTGCCGGATTTTTTTCTTCAAACCTTGCCGGACAACCTGAATCGGCAGGATGCGCCACTTATATTGTTCGTTTTAATGACACTTCCACTTTGAATGGAAACCCTCTCCCGTATAGTTCGATTGCCAATGGAGATTCATATAATTCGCATAGTTGGGATTTTGGCAATAATACATTCTCCGAACAAAGAAACCCTGTAACAGCCTACTCATCTGCAGGAGTTTATACCGTTACGCTTACTGTAAGAGATCCAGCAGGAAACACTTCAACAGATACAGGAACCATTACTGTATATCCTCAACCTGTTGTTGATTTTGTGGCTAACCAAACTACCGGCTGCTCGCCAACAAATGTTTGCTTTACAAATATTACTACATCTCAAGGAGTCCCGATTACAAATTGCACCTGGGGCTTTGGCGATGGTAATACTCAGGTTTCTACTGTTTGTGATAGTGGTAGCGTTCAATGTCATACTTTTACGAGATTAGGCAGTCAAAATTGTTTCAACATAACGCTTATAGCTACCAACGCACAAGGCTGTTCTAACTCTATCACCAAGAACAGTTATATATGTCTTACCCCTCCCCCTGTTGCAAATTTTGGCGCAGTGCAAAGAATCTATTGCGATACACCTTATGTAGTTCAGTTTATTGATAGTTCTGTTTCAACCAATCCACTTCGATATACCTGGAATTTTGGTCACACGGGCGGAACAAGCACGGCACAAAACCCATTGCATACATTTCCCGGTCCGGGAAATTATAATATCAGACTCACTGTTACAGATACTGTTTGTAACCAAACGGCTACTTTACTTAGAAACAATTTCATCAGGCTTGGATTTGCCAGAGCCAATTTCAGTGTTGTAAATCCGGTAGTATGTTTTGGAGAACCGGTTTCATTTACAAATGCTTCCATTGGTTCTAATCTTACTTATCAGTGGAACTTTGGTAATGGTGTTACTTCCACTCAAACCAATCCTACATATACCTACCCTAATCCGGGCACTTACAATGTTACCTTGCGCGCCAACACGCCTGCTGCTTTGGGTTGCTCAAGCGATACTACCATTGTAGCGGCAGTTACGGTGCATCCGGTTCCAACGGCTAATATTACTGCCAACAATACTTCCAGTTGTCAGGCGCCTTTTACCGTGAGTTTTAATAGCAATGCTTCTCCGGGAACTAATTATTACGAATGGAATTTTGGCGACAATTCTCTTCCGGCTTTTAATGCTAATCCCACTCATACTTATACCACTTCCGGAAATTTTACGGTAACACTGATTGTAGGCAATGCTTTTGGTTGCAGAGATACTTTAGTAAGAAATAATTTTATTCAGATACAACCTACAGTAGCGAGTTTTACTGCCAATCCTGAAATAGGTTGTGCACCTTTTACGGTAAACTTTACTAATACGAGCACATCGTTAGACCCAATAGTTTCCAGAGTTTGGGATTTTGGTGACCCAAGTTCACCTAACAACTCTTCTACACAACAAAACCCCAGTTTCACCTACAACAATGTGGGAACTTACACCGTTACGCTCACCATCACCACTCAAACGGGATGTGTAGCCACCGTAACCCGGCAAATAAGTTCCGGAAGTCCTCCCGCTGTCAATTTTACAGTAAGCCCTTTGGTAGTATGCGTGAATGTACCTATTCAATACAACAGTTTAACTCCTCCGCCTCTAACTAATGTTCAGTGGACCTTTGGTTCAGGTGCCCCATCGAATGCGCCAAGCGGAACTCATATTTATGATAATCCGGGGAATTATACCGTAACATATACTGCCACTAACAATGGATGCTCGGCAAGTGGAACGGTGCAGGTGCAGGTATTAGACCCAAGAGCAAATTTTACTTTTCTGGTGGACTGTAATCAGTTTGGTAGAGTAACTTTTACCAATACCAGTATTGGCGCTACAAGCTATACCTGGAATTTTGGCGACAGCAACACTTCTACCGATATGAGTCCGGTGCATGTGTATCAAGCCACCGGCACATATGTGGTAACACTCACTGCTTTTAACTCGCAAACGGGATGCACGGCAGAGTTTCAGCAAACCATCAATATCAGAGGATTGGTTCCGAATTTTACTTCTAATGTTATAGGTGGTTGCGCTCCACTATCTGTTGCTTTTAACAGCAATGTTCCTCAAGGTCAAGGTTATAATGTAACATGGAACTTCGGAGTTGGTGGTCCTGCGAATAGCACCAATAGAAATCCAACAGTAACTTTTACTCAGCCCGGAGTTTATACCATAACACTTACTGTTCGCGACCAATACAACTGTGTGCGAACAGAAACTAAAGTGAATTATATTACCGTTTCTGACATTGCTCCTAATTTCACAGCTGCAACCACAACTGTTTGTTTGCCCCAAAACGGTCCTCCATCTGTTATTTCTTTCACCGACCAATCCACTGCTCCGCCCGGCACAACTATTACCAATTGGGTTTGGAATTTTGGCAATGGCACAGTGAGTTATGATTTGACCAATCCCCCGCCTAATCCGGTAACGAGAGTTTATGATACCCCGGGAGAATATGATGTGAGTTTAACTATTACGAACAATCAGGGTTGTCAGCGTACCTTTACCCAAACGGCATATATTTCCATCAGGCAGCCCATTGCCGATTTTGATGTGGAGTTTCCATTGTATTGTCCCGGTCAAAGTGTAAGGTTTATTAATAACTCAATCGGGCAAGGTCTAACTTATCAATGGAATTTTGGCGACCACCGCACTACCGGTGGCGGAACCTCAACCGCTGCAAACCCCACTTATGTTTATGAAGACACTGCTTTATATACAGTTACTTTAGTTGTTACCGATAATTTTGGTTGTAGAGACACTCTGATATTCCCTGACGCAGTTAACATTGCTACTCCTTTCATGGATATCACCGCTGATGAAACCTTTAGATTCTGTCCGCCTCATTTGGTGAATTTTTCCAGCATAGTTGACTTTGGTGGTGTAGGCATAGATTCTATCTTATGGGATTTTGGTGATGGAAGTTTTGCCAATATCCCCAATCCATCACACATTTATAATCAGGCAGGGTTTTTTACAGTAACATTTAAAGCATGGTTTAACAATGGATGTCTGGAAACTCTGGAAGCTCAGAACTATATAAATGTTGGAGGTGCCGTAGGAAATATTACTTTGTCTGAAGATACTGCATGCGTGGGAGATTGCATATTTTTAAATGCTAACTCAGTAGGAACAGTAAGTCATTTTTGGTTGTTTGGAGATGGTGCATTTGATGAAGCTGATGACACCACTACACATTGCTACAATATTTATGGTTCATTTGTTCCGGCAGTAGTTTTAACGGATAGTTCTGTTCCTGTTGCCTGCACTTATACTTTGTATTCAAGAGATACTCTTGTAATCGACACCGTTTATGCGCTGTTTACTTTTAATTCCAACGACAGCACCTGTATCAATGTCCCAATTCAGTTTACCGATCAGTCTTCGGCCCAAATATTCAATAACATAGTCAGGCGGCATTGGGATTTTGGCGATGGAGACACATCGGCATTAAGAAACCCTATTCATGTTTTTAGAACTCCGGGATTAAAAATTGTTACACTTACGGCATACAATTCTATTGGCTGTTTTTCGTCATATTCGCGAACTATATATGTGGTGAACGGACCGGAGGCATTATTTATTCCATCCGACACCCTCGGCTGCGATTCGATTACCGTGAATTTTGCAGACGCATCCATACCGGGCGATTTTCCGATAGTGAGTTGGAACTGGAATTTCGGTGACCCCGGCTCAACAGATAATACTGCCAATACTCAAGGCTCCCACATAAAATTTTATGCAGCCACCGGTTTCTATCCTGTCAGACTGATAGTTTCTGATGCTTATGGTTGCAGAGATACATTTATACAGCCTGTGAATGTATATCCGGTGCCCAATGGCATTGCCATGCCTGATACCATTGAACTTTGCTTTGGCGATAGTATTGTTTTGTTGGGCGACCCTTCTTATGCTTCGTGGGATTGGACTCCGGGCATTCATCTGAGCGATTCAACTGTTGCACAACCCTGGGCTTATGGGGTAGATACCATAACATATTTTTTAATTACTACCGATTTCAGCACTTGTTTTTCGGTGGATTCCATCACCATTAATGTGTTGCCCTTACCCGAGTTAACTTTAGACCCTTATCCTGAAGTGGACATTTGTTTGGGCGACACCATTCAGCTTACAGCTACCGGAAGTATTCTGTATGACTGGAATCCGAACATTGAAATCACTCAAACAAATACTCCGGTTACACAAGTGTTCCCTTCGCAAACGAGATATTACAGTGTAACCACTACCGATGCATACGGTTGCAGAAGTACCGATAGTGTGCGTGTGGTTGTCAACTTGTTTACTCCTCAGTTTGCTTATGAGCGTTCTTGTTTGGGTAATCCTACCGATTTTGTTGACCAGTCGTTTGTATCGCACCGTCCCATTGTTGAATGGATTTGGGATTTTGGCGACCCAACTACTAATGGCGATACCGGTTCGGGCAGACTTCAAACATATACTTATCCCGATTCGGGAAATTATCAGGTAACTATGGTAGTGGTGGATAATTTCGGTTGCCGCGATTCTGTAACCAATACTATCCGTGTTGATTTTCCACCCAACGCTTTTGTGAGTCCCGATACCACAGTTTGTTATGGCAATTCTGCTCAGCTATTCAGCGGGGGAGGAGTCGACAGCGTTTTCTGGACTCCCGAAATTTATTTAGACAATCCTTTTATTTACAATCCTACAGCTACTCCGCTTGAAAATATTTTATACACCGTTCATGTTACCAACGGAGTATGTTTGTTTGATACGGCAAAAGTATTTGTGAAGGTGGTTCCCAATCCTGATGTGAATGTAATTGACAACACCACTATTGCACGGGGCGCTGCTATTATTCTGAATACTGAAATTTCGGGCGACAATGCCTCGGTTTTCTGGTCGCCTGCCGATGGAACGCTGAGTTGTAACGATTGCATTTCGCCAATTGCAAGCCCTGATGTAACTACGCTATACACCATTCAGGTGAGCGACCCGTTTGGATGCTCTGTGATTGACTCGGTTTTGATAACTGTGATTGAAAAATGCACCGAAGAATTAGTGTTTGTTCCTAATTCTTTTACACCCAATGGAGACGGCTTGAACGATTATCTCTACGCGAGATTATTTGGCGCGAAAGATTTAATTGTATTCAGAGTGTTTGACAGATGGGGCAAATTACTTTTTGAAACCAATAATCCGAATGTGGGCTGGGATGGCACTAACCGTGATGGAAAGAAACTTATTACAGGTGTTTACGTATATATGGTCGAAGCGAATTGTTACAACGGCCGGAAACTTATTAAAACCGGCAATGTTACATTACTTAAATAACCCCGACAGCTATGAGGCTAACCGTAAAAATCTGGATTCTGACAGTGGCAATGTTTGCAGGCTATCAATTGCAGGCACAAGACATTCATTTTTCCCAATATAATGCAGCGCCTTTATTGCTGAATCCTGCCATGACGGGTGTTAATGGTTGCGATTATCGTTTTACAGCCAATTACCGCACACAATGGACGGGGATAGCTAATTTCAGAACCATTGCAGCTTCTTATGATATGGCTTATGCCAAGAAAAAATCTAAAGGAAATTTTGGCGGAATAGGTTTATCTATTTTCTCAGACAAAGCCGGTGATTCCGAGTTAAGCACCAATCAGGCTAATCTAAATCTTTCTTATACTATTCTTCTTAATAATAAAGGCACTCAAACCATCACCACAGGTATTTATGGCGGTGTGGGAAACAGAAATATTAACCTGAATAAACTCACTTTCGACAGTCAGTTTGGAGCCGGAGGTTTCGACCCAAATATTCCTTCGAGAGAAAATATTCAAACGAATAATATTTGGTATGCCGATGCAGGAGCCGGTTTACTTTGGAATCTTAATGTGAATAAGGTTACCAATTTTTATGCAGGTGTAGCTACATGGCATTTTACACAGCCCAATCTTTCATTTTTTAAAGATGCCGATGAAGAATTGTTTATGAAAATAACCGTGCATGGCGGTTCGCATTTCAAAGTTGCTAACAACATTTATTTATTGCCCAGCTTTATGTATTTGCATCAGGGACCACACAGTCAATTTAATTTCGGTTCTTTGGTCAGATGGAGTAAATCGTATTCATACAGAGAAAGCACTTCTTTCTTCTTTGGCGGATATTATCGCTGGAAAGATGCCGCTGTAATTGCAACGAGAATTGATATTTCGGGAATAAGTATTGGCTTGAGCTACGATGTTAATATTTCGAAACTTACCCGCGCTACCCGTGGTAACGGTGGTCCTGAAGTTTCATTAATTTACTCAGGATGCTTCAAGGGTAAAAAGAATGCCACCCGTTTCTGCCCGGTGTTGTAAGAAATTCCCCGAATCTTTTATACAAATAATAATTACCTTTTTGCGCTAAAAAGTATTCATTACTATACATCCGCAACACTAAACGTGCATTATATCTTGCCGGATTATTGAATAGTTGAATACAGGGTTGTTTATTTTCACCGGAAAATAATTTTATTTTTCTGAAACCCTGTTATTCATTCCGGTTATGAAACTGAGAAAAATTGCCATTGTTGCCATTGTATTGAGCAGCATTTTTATTGTCAGAGACGCTTTCAATAACAATAGCCTTTCGCCCGTGGGACACAGCGGTGCGCCCGGTGAACAAACTTGTGCTACGGCAGGCTGTCATACTGGAACGCCTGTGGCATTCAATGCCAACTTTATTCTGAGTTTTTTCCCTCCGCAAAATCCGCGTCCGGCTTCGTATGTAATCAACACGGTTTATGATATGTATATATCGTTTCCGGTGCAGCCTCCCGCAAGAGGAGGATTTTTGTTAACCTCTCTCGATGACAACGGCAATCGTGCAGGAACTTTTTTAACCATCGGAAGTAATCCTACCGATACAATTTTAGACCCTAACTCAGGAAGGCAATATATTTCTCATAAAAATTCAGCGGGCCAAAATGCCTGGGCGTTTCGCTGGCGCGCCCCTTCCAACTATGTGGGCAATATCACTTTTTATACATCGGGTTTGGCAGGTAATGGTGATGGAACAGAAGCAGGAGACATTACTTATCTCGATACTTTAAAATTTGCACCTGCCGGTCAGCCGGTGAATATTGTTCCGAATTTTACATCGAACCGAACAGGTGCTTGTATAGGCGACATCATCACTTTTACCAACACTTCTACCGGAACTATTACCACCTACGATTGGCGATTTGGCGCTGATGCCATACCACCTTCTGCCAATACTGCAGGACCACACAATGTTACTTTCAGTTCGGCAGGAACCAAAACTATTACTCTGGTGATTTCCGATGGAACCGACACGGATTCTGTCCAAAAAACAGTAACCATTCATCCTGCCATTGCAGCATCGGTAACTCCCGATAGTGAGATTTGTGCAGGGCAATCCATTACACTGACAGCTTCGGGCGGAACAATTTATGAATGGAGCAATAATCTCATTACCGCTTCTATTACAGTTTCGCCAACAGCTACACAAACTTATTCAGTTACAGTAACCGGTGCAGGCGGATGTTTTGATGTAGCTCAAACCACCGTTACCGTGCATCCGCTTCCTGTGGTGAATATCAATGATGTTACTTTTTGTGTGGGTGGCTCTGCGATTTTAGATGCAGGAAATACGGGTGCTGAATATTTGTGGTCGCCCGGTGGCGAAACTACACAAAGCATATCTGTTTCAACAGCAGGAATTTACTCGGTAATTGTTACAGATGCCAATCGTTGTTCCGCAACCGACAATGCCACGGTTACGGTTTTAACCTCGCTTACGGTGAATCTCCCTACCACCGAAACTATTTGTGATGGCGCTTCTGTAACACTCGATGCCGGATTTTCCGGTGCTGATTTTTTATGGTCGCCCGGTGGCGAAACCACCCAAACCATTACAACAGGCACGGCAGGTATTTATTCGGTAACCGTTACTGACCCCAATGGTTGCTCCGGAACGGCTTCTACGGAAGTAATAGTGAATCCTGTTCCGGTGGTGAATGTTGCTGACGAAAGTATTTGCTTCGGGCAATCAGCTACACTTGATGCAGGAAACTCCGGTGCAGATTTTTTATGGTCGAATGCTGAAACTACTCAAACCATTACAGTTTCTCCTGCCGACAACACGGTGTATTCGGTAACGGTAAGCAATGCTTTCGGATGCACTGCCAGCGATAATGCCTTAGTGGAAGTGGGTGGTATTCGTGCTGAAAGCGCGGTGGTTTGCCGGGGCGACATTGCTACCATCACCGCTCTGGGTGGCAGCGATTATTTGTGGAGCACAGGCGAAACCACAGCCACCATTCAGGTTTCCACTTTAGATACAATAAGCCTTACATTAACAGGCACACCGACAGTTGGAACTTGCGGCAATTCCGCAACGGTGTTTGTTTATCCTGTTTCAGCCTTAGTGCCAACTTTTACGGGCTTCCCCGATACTTTTTGTTCTAATGCCGAACCGGTATTGCTCAATGATTTTGTTTCACCTGCCGGAGGCATTTTCTCCGGTCCGGGAGTCAGCGGAAATATTTTTGAAGCCCAACAGGTTTTGGTGGGGGGACCTTTCACTTTGAGCTATTCGTTTACCGACACTTTCGGTTGTTTTTCAGAAGTTACTGCTCAATTCTCAGTGATTCTTGCCGCAACAGTTGCTTTAGATGGGTTGAATGCAGAATACTGTGAAAATGAGCCTATTGTTATAATGAGCGGCAATCCTTCGGGAGGCACTTTTAGTGGTGCGGGCACTGCGGGAAATATTTTTGTTCCCTACTTTGCCGGTCCGGGCATTCATGAAATCACCTATTCTTTTGTGTCGCAAAATGGTTGTGTGGCTTATGAAACCGATACGGTGGTGGTGCATACGGTTCCTGCTTTGGTATTTTTTATGCAGGATGTAAGTTTCTGCGAATTGGACAGTGCAGTGGCTTTGGAAGCATTTCCTGAAGGAGGCGTTTTTTCCGGTATAGGTGTAAGCGATACGATTTTTACTCCGGCATTGGCAGGCGATGGCGGTCCATATTTGCTGCAATACAGTTTCACCGACACGAACAATTGCACGGCTGTGGCTTATAATATGGTGGAAGTTTTTGCCAATCCTGTATTGTCTTTGCCGGATGTTCCGGCAGCATATTGTATCAATGATGCATCCGTTCCATTAACAGGCACTCCTTCGGGAGGAACATTTTCGGGCAATGGTGTTTCTGGCAATGAATACATAGCAATTCAGGCAGGACTTGGAGCCGATACCATCACTTATGTTTTTGTCAATAACAACAACTGTTCTGCTTCTATAGAATTATTAGTTACCGTTTCAGATACGCCCAGCGTCAGTTTCAGCGGATTAGATTTAGATTATTGCGAGAATGAATCGAGCGTAATTTTAGTTGGTTCGCCTTCAGGCGGAACGTTTTCCGGAGGCGGTATTCAAAACAATTTATTTAATCCGGCACTTGCAGGTGTGGGCGGACCGTTTACTGTTCGTTATAATTACATCGCTTCAAATGGTTGTTCTAATTTCTTCGAAAGGGAGGTCTATGTCAACAGTGTTCCCCAACTTTCCATTTCAGGATTAGATTCTGAATACTGTAATGATGCCGACCCGGTTTCGATAATATTATCTCCGCAACAAGGATTCCTGACCGGTGCAGGTGTAATTGATGAAATGTTTTATCCTTCTCTTGCGGGAGCGGGGACGCATATCATTCGTTATGAGTTTGAAAGTGCTAACGGATGTTTTGCTTATGTTGATGCAACAGTCGAAGTGCGTAACTGCACTAATGTGGACGATTGGAATTTTGGAAGCATCACAGTATTTCCAAATCCATTTACAGAAACGGTTCAGATTCGATTCAATCAGAGTTTTCATGAACAGTTCACGATTCAGTTGTTCGATGCCGTTGGAAAATTATTAGTGCATAAAGAACAATTATCTGAAAACGATTTGTTAACCATTCAACTGCCACAGGAGTTGCCTATAGGCTTGTATCATCTCGTGCTGCAAGGCAATGGCGGAAAAGTGAATTTTAGAGTAGTAAGAGAGTAGCATTTTAATATTCCCCAAAACAAAATTTGATAATTTGAAAATACACCCATACTTTTGTAGGCATATTCATTCAAATATGAACCATTCAATGCCTTCCTACCACAATACTGCCGCAACTATGTGTTGTTGCTGTTGTTGTGTTGCTGCCGATTCAGGCGGGAAGGTTGTGTAGTAACATCACAAACTAAAAGGCATATATCAAAAGCCCTTCCCGTATTCCGAGAAGGGCTTTTTTAATGAACTAAAGTGTAAACTGAATACTCACAACTGTAAACTAAAAATGAGCAACAACATCCAATTTCCCCAAAACATCAGCAAGGAGGCAAAGCGCGACATCGTTGAGTTAGAGCGCAAAGTGAGCGAGTTTAAGGCTGGCGCAATTCCCGAAGACAAGTTCAAACATTTTCGCTTAACCAGAGGCGTGTATGGACAGCGCCAAACCGGTGTGCAGATGATTCGCATCAAACTGCCCTACGGGAAAGTTACGGCTGCTCAGTTGGTGGCAATTGCCAATGTTTCTGACAAGTTCGCTACGGGCAACCTGCATCTCACCACCCGTCAGGATATTCAGTTGCATTATGTGAAAGTGGAAAATGCTCCGCAATTGTGGGCAGATTTGGAAGCCGAAGATGTTACGCTGCGCGAAGCCTGCGGAAACACCGTGCGTAATGTTACGGCTGCTGCCGTTGCCGGTATTGACCCGCAAGAGGCTTTCGATGTTACGCCTTATGCGCATGAGTTGGCGCATTATTTTTTGCGCAATCCCATTTGTCAGGATATGGGACGCAAGTTTAAAATTGCTTTTTCTTCCAATGAAACCGACAATGCCTTTACTTTTCTGCACGATATTGGTTTTATTCCGCGCATTCAAAATGAACAGCGTGGATTTAAAGTAGCGTTGGGCGGTGGCTTGGGCGCACAGGCAATAGCTGCGCAAACCGTTTATGAATTTCTTCCCGAAGAAAAATTTATTCCTTTCACCGAAGCGGTGTTGCGTGTGTTCGACCGTCATGGCGAACGCGAAAGAAGAAACAAAGCGCGGTTCAAATTTTTAGTGAAATCGCTGGGTTTGGAAGAAGTGCTGCGCTTGGTGGAAATCGAAACCAAAGCGCTGAAAAGCAAAGAGTATCAAGTGAACAGAGATATTGTTCCTTTAGATGTGAACGAAAAGAAAAACATTGCACCGGCTACAACTATTTCAGAAGTAGATAAAACTCACTATGAAAACTGGCTCGCAACCAATGTTTTTGAACAAAAACAACAAGGCTGGTTTGCCATCAATATTCGCGTAACCAATGGCGATATTCATTCGGATACTTCCCGCACTTTAGCTGCTTTGGTGAAAGAATATGCGGGCGATGATATTCGCATCACCATGAATCAAGGCATGATGTTGAAATATATTCTGAAAGAAAATTTGCCTTTCTGGTTTCAGGAATTAAATAAATTAGGTTTAGCAAAACCCGGTTTCGATTCCATTCATGATATTACTACCTGCCCCGGAACCGATACCTGCAATTTGGGTGTAACCAACAGCATGACTTTAGCTCGTGTGCTCGAAGACACTTTGAAAGACGAATTTGCCGACCTCATTCATGAGCATAATATCAAAATAAAAATGAGCGGTTGTATGAACGCCTGCGGACAACACATGGCAGCCAATATCGGTTTTCATGGCAGTTCTATCAGAGTGGGAGCAAATTTTGCGCCCGCCATGCAGGTAGTATTGGGCGGTGGCATTGAGCCTGACGGCAGCGGAAGCATTGCCGATAAGACGGTGAAAATTCCAACCAAACGTGTGCCCGAAGCCATTCGTTTAATCCTCAACGATTTTGCCGACCATGCCGAAGAAGGCGAATATTTCAATCATTATTACAGAAGAAAAGAAACTGAAAAATATTTCTATCACATGCTGAAACCATTGGCAGATGCCGCTTTGTTTACGCAAGACGATTTTGTGGATTGGGGACATGAGCAAACCTATATTCAGGAAATCGGTGTGGGCGAATGTGCAGGCATCATTCTCGATGTGATTGGAACTGTGGTGAAAGAAGCTGAAGAAAAGTTATTTTGGGCGAAAGAGGGTTTGGAAGAAGCCGCTTATGCAGATGCTATTTACAACAGTTATAGCAGCATGGTGATTGGTGCGAAAGCATTGTTGCTGAGTATTGACAAGCAGTGCAACACACAGGCAGGCATTATCCGCGATTTCAATGAGCAGTTTTACAAAAGTGGAAAAATACAATTGCCTTCAGATGCGGAAACCTTTATTTTGCAAATCAATCAGCACGAACCCACAAAAGAATTTGCAGAGAAATTTTATTCCGATGCGGTTTCGTTTCATGAAAAAGTAAAAGCACAAAGAGAAGAGCAAATAGCAACCGATAAAAACATGGAAGATAAAAAAGTGGTGGACAGTTATTATAAAGCATAGCATTCGATATTCGACCTGTCGCAAATCGAATATCGAACAATCGCAAATCGAAAAAAACATGAACAACAAAAAACTCATCTTGGTTGGAGCAGGTCCGGGAAGCCCTGATTTGATTACCGTTCGAGGACTGAATGCTTTGAAAGAAGCTCAGGTAATTTTATTCGATGCATTGGTGCATCCCGAGTTGCTGAATCTTGCTCCTGCCGATTCCCTGAAAATTTTTGTTGGCAAACGCTCCGGTCAGCACAGCATGACGCAAGATGAAATCAATCAACTCATTGTGTCGAGCATTTATCATTTCGGCAGTGCCGTGCGCCTGAAAGGTGGCGACCCTTTCATTTTCGGAAGAGGCTATGAAGAAATTGAATACGTGAAAAAATTCGGCATCGAAACTGAAGTGATTCCGGGCGTGAGTAGTTCCACGGGCTTAACTGCTTTGCAACAAATTCCACTCACCTCCAGAGGCATGAACGATGGCTTTTGGGTCATCACGGGCAGCACCAGCGAACAAAAACTTTCTGAAGATATTCTTACTGCTTCGAAAACCAATGCTACGGTAGTGGTGCTGATGGGCTTTAAAAAACTTTCGAAAATTGTAGAAGCCTATCAACTCATCGGCAAACACGATTTGCCTGTTGCCATTATTCAAAATGGCTCGTTTGAAGACGAAAAAATAGCCTTGGGAACGGTAGATACCATTTTGCAAAAAGCAGAAAAATTAGAATTAGGAACGCCTGCCGTTATTGTCTTGGGCGAAGTGGTGAAACTGCATCCGGAGTTTCAGAAAAATATCAAAGACAAAAAAGTATTCAAAGAGAAACAATTACCTAAAGAAACGTTACAATGGATTAGCAAAGAAGAATGGACCATTAAAAGCGGTTTACCCGAACCTCCCGGAATTTTACCTGTTGAGCATCTCATGAAATTGCGTTTCAGAAGAGCGGTAAAAAGTTTTATCAAAATGAGAAAGGAAGCATCTGAAAAATATTAATCATCACTCCGAAATCTCAAATCCGAAATCCGAAATATAAAAGCCATGCCCGACTTCTTAGGACATAACCAACTTTACCCGGTGTTTTTAAAATTAGAAACGCTGCAAACACTTGTTGTGGGTGGCGGTGCAGCAGGCACAGAGAAGTTGCATTTTATGCTGAAAAATAGTCCGCAGGCGAGGGTAATTCTGGTGGCAGAAGAAATTTCGGAAGAAATAAAAGACATCGCTGCACAACACGCTTCTGTTGCTTTATTGAAAAGAAATTTTCAGGATGATGATTTGAATGAAAAAGACATCGTGATTGTGGCAACCGATGATAAAGAACTCAATCGCGCTATTCGCGATAAAGCCAAAGCCAAACGCATTTTGGTGAATGTTGCCGACACACCCGAACTGTGCGATTTCTATCTGGGTTCCATTGTTACCAAAGGCGACTTGAAAGTGGCTATTTCTACCAACGGCAAGTCGCCCACATTTGCAAAAAGATTCAGAGAAGTATTGGAAGAAACGCTGCCCGATGAATTGCCTCAATTGCTTTTGAATTTGCAAAAAATTAGAAACGATTTGAAAACAGGTTTTGCCGAAAAAGTGAAACATTTAAATGAACTGACTTCAACTTTAGTGAATGGAAACAATGCTTGATTTAGCGGTAGATATAGAAACGCTGAATAAAAAATATCAGGACCTCACGCCTATGGAGCGGATGCGCGAGTTGTTCAACGATTTTGAGGAAGACGAAATTTTGTTGACTTCATCGTTTGGCACTTCATCGGTGTATCTGTTGTATTTGTTTTCGCGGGTGCGTCCCCATCATAAAGTGTATTTTTTAGACACTACTTATCATTTTGATGAAACCATTACCTATCGGGAACAACTTCGCTCATTGTATAACTTAAACATTCACGACTTGCTGCCGCATAAATGGGAAAATGAGTTCACCCGAAGAGAAGAAGTATGGCGCGACAATCCCGACTTGTGTTGCGAAATCAATAAAGTGAATCCGTTGGATGCCATCAAAGCAAAACATAAGGTTTGGATTACCGGTTTGCGCCAAGATCAAAGCGATACCCGAGCCGACAAGAAAATTTTTGAATACGATGGAATGATTTTGAAATTCTATCCCATCATTGATGTGCATCACGATATGGTGCGCGCCTTTTCGGTGGCGAATCACTTACCCGAGCATCCATTGGTGAAGTTTGGTTACGATTCGGTGGGCTGCCGCCATTGCACTCAACCCGGCAAAGGCAGAGAAGGGCGCTGGGCAGGTTCAGCAAAAACCGAGTGCGGATTGCACAATAGACCGTTAGTCAAGTGATGTTAGTAGTGAGTATTAAGATATGAGATGTGAGATAAGAGATATTAGATGTTAGATGTTGTCCCTACTACGTTGAGTAGGGATGTGATGTTGAAGTTGGAGCATAGAAGTTTGAAAGATGAATTGTGTCCCCCTTGTGCGAGGGTTTGAAGCAATTGCGAAGGGGGAAGTGCGGAAGCCTTGAGTCCAGCAGGGGGATGAAAAAGAAGTTTGAAAGTTGAAACAACAATTGCCGTCTGCTTTAGCTGACGGAGTAAAATAGAAATATAGCAGTCGAATATCGAAAATCGTTTAGTCGCAAATCGAAAAATATGAAAATAGAACTCCGCAGAATCAACGATGCCGTGCTGATGGAAGCCGTGAATGAAGACGGTAACAAAATTGTTATTGACGGATCGCCCGATGTAGGCGGTGTGAATGGAGGTATTCGTCCCACTCAATTGCTCTTGGCGGCAGCCGGCAGTTGCAGTTCGATAGATGTAATTGAAATTTTGAAAAAACAACGCCAGCCCCTCGAAGATTTGAAAGTGATTGTGGAAGGTGAAAAAGAAAAAGGAGTTGTTCCTTCATTATTCAGAAAAGTGCATTTGCATTTTATATTGAAAGGAAATTTAGACAATGAAAAAGTGGAAAAAGCCATCAAGCTTTCCACCGAAAAATATTGCAGTGTCATCAAAACTTTAGAACACGTGGCAGAGGTAACGAGTAGTTTTGAGATAGTAGTGAGTAGTTAGATATTCGACTATTCGACCGTTTCACTATGCGATATTCGACAAGTCGAAAATCGCAAATCGAATAATTGCAAATCGAAAAAATGAACAAACAAAAACATAAAGGAAAATCCACCCTTGCCATTCGCACACAAAGTGAGCGAAGCAGTCAGCGCGAACACTCCGTTCCGTTGTATCTCACTTCATCGTTTGTGTTTGAAGATGCGGAGCAGGCGCGCGCCTTGTTTGCCAACGAGCAGGAAGGCAATATCTATTCGCGTTTTTCCAATCCGAACAATGATGAGTTCATCGAAAAAATGTGTTTGCTGGAAGAAACTGAAGATGGCTTCGCCACTGCAACAGGCATGGCAGCCATGTTCATCAGCATGGCAGCTTTTCTCGATGCGGGCGACCATATTCTCATTTCGCGCTCGGTGTTTGGTTCTACCCATCAAATCGTGAATAATATTTTTCCGCGTTGGAACATCGAACACACCTTTGCCGATATCAGCGATTTTGAAAATTGGGAAAAACTGATTCAGTCCAACACCAAAATGATTTTTGTCGAAACGCCTTCTAATCCGGCTTTAGATTTAATTGATTTGGAAAAGTTGGTGCAGCTTGCCAAGGCTCATCATATTTTGGTGAATGTGGACAATTGTTTTGCAACACCTTATCTGCAAAATCCTGCAAAATATGGCGTGCATGTCGTAACTCATTCTGCCACCAAATTTATTGACGGACAAGGGCGTGTATTGGGAGGCTGCGTATTGGGCAGCAAAGAACATATTGAAAAAGTAAGATTTTTTGCCCGACATACCGGTCCCGCCCTGTCGCCTTTCAACGGATGGATTCTTTCAAAATCGTTGGAAACGTTGGCAGTTCGCATGGACAGACATTGTGCAAACGCTTTGCTATTGGCGCAATATCTCGAACAGCATTCAAAAGTGAGTAAAGTCATATATCCGTTTTTGCCTTCGCATCCGCAACATGAACTTGCCAAGCGACAAATGCGTTTAGGCGGGGGTATAGTTTCGTTTGAAGTAAAAGGAGGTTTGGAAGCAGGAAGGAAATTTTTGGATTCCTTGCAGATGATTAGTTTCTCTGCCAATCTGGGCGACACGCGCAGCATTGCCACCCATCCGGCTTCCACCACCCATTCAAAAATCAGTGAAGAGGAAAGATTGAAAACCGGCATCACCGATGGCTTAATCAGAATATCGGTCGGGCTGGAAGACATTGAAGATATAGTGTCAGATGTCGAGCAGGCGCTGGGGTAAGTGCGATATGCGACACGCTAGGCTTTCGATTTTCGACAGATGTGTTGAAGTTTGAAGTAAGTTTGCCGTCTGCTTTAGCTGACGGGTAGAGAAAAAGAGTTGTAAGGTTATAAAGTTTAAATTTTAAATAGACGATGGATTTCGATAGAATTTTTTGTCGCATATCGCATAGTCGCAAATCGTAAAACAAATTGAAGAAATGATAACCACAGACATTTGCATTATCGGGGCGGGCCCCGTTGGATTATTTGCCGTTTTTGAAGCAGGGCTTTTAAAATTGCGCTGCCATTTGGTGGACTATCTGCCACAGGTGGGCGGACAGCTTTCAGAAATTTATCCCAAGAAACCGATTTATGATATACCCGGTTTCCCTTCAGTTTTGGCCGAAGAACTCGTGGACAATCTAATGAAACAGATTGAGCCGTTCAAACCCTCGTTTACTTTAGGTGAGCGAGTAGAAAATTTTGAAAAACTCGAAGACGGTTCCTTTCATGTGAAAACACATCTCGGCACTGTGATACACGCCAAAGTGATTTGCATTGCCGGAGGTTTGGGCTGTTTCGAACCGCGCAAACCCGAAGTAGCAAACATCAACGAGTTTGAAGACCGGGGCATCAACTACATCATTCGCGACCCCGAAGTGTATCGTAATAAAAAAGTGATTCTTGCCGGTGGTGGCGATTCGGCTTTAGACTGGACTATTTATTTGGCAGATGTGGCTTCAGATTTAATGCTCATTCACCGTACTTCTGCTTTTCGTGGTGCGCCCGATTCGGTGAGCAAAGTGATGAAGCTTTCTGAAGAAGGAAGAATAAAAGTGTTGCTCAACACCGAAATCAATGGCGTTTCGGGCAATGGAAAATTAAATGCTGTGGAACTGAAAAGTCAGGAAACCATCATGAATATCGAAACCGATTATCTCATTCCGCTTTTTGGTTTAAGTCCGAAATTAGGACCCATTGAAAGCTGGGGTTTGAATCTCGATAAAAATGCCATTGAAGTAAACACTCACGATTTCGGAACCAACGTGCCCGGAGTATATGCCATTGGCGACATCAATACTTATCCCGGCAAACTGAAACTGATTTTGTGCGGCTTTCACGAAGCAGCGCTGATGAGTCACGGAGCATTCAAATATATTTTCCCCGATAAGAAATACACCATGAAATACACCACGGTGCAGGGGGTAAATGCGTTTTGATTTTTTGTATTACTCAGGTTTCAATGTGCTCCATCACTGCTCGCTAATCGTGATTTGCAATCACTAGTCCTTGAACTAAGGTTTTATAATTTGGCTGCCGTAGGCAGCAGCAGCATACGCTCGCAAGATGCGAGCGAGGGCGGGAGGAGTGCGGAAACTCAATTAGTCTTTTTATAAACTGAAATTAAAAGGAGTTGTAAAATAACAGTTAACAGGTTTCCCCCGCTGTTGAGCAGGAACCCAACGCGGCATTTCTGAAATGATTCTGATTGCTTCGGCATCTAATGCCGGATGGACACTTTTTATTACTTCAATATTACCTACTCTACCATCATCAAAAATGACAAATTTCACAAGCACTTTTCCCTGAATATCATTATCTCTGGCAACATTTGGGTAACGAATGCTCTCTTTAAGATATTTTATCAAAGCAGTTTGTCCCCCGGGAAACTCCGGCATTTGTTCCACAACAGTAAAAATCGGTTTATCATTACCGATAGGCTCATTTTTTTCTGCAAGCAATGCCTCCTCTTTGCTGAAATATTTGTTTTCTACATTAATGTCTTTTGTTGCTTCCTGAATGGCATTCAATACAAATTGAAACCTCAAATACGAATCGGGAAGCAATTGTTCAATACCGGCAGCAAATCTTCGTTTATCATACAAGTTTTTTTGAAGTTTCAAAGAAAGTGAATTTCCTGTTTTGACAAATACGTGTTGTGTGTTTTCAGCATCAAAAAACACATACATTTCATTTTCATTCGGAATTAAATTGTTCCACGCTTTTTTATCTTCTGAAAAATTTTTGCAGGTAAATATTTTTAGAGAAACCCCATCAAACACAGCGCTATATAGATTCAAGCGAATGTTTTCGCTTATATATTCGTCTGTTACAATAATCGGCAACGAATCAATTTTTTGCTCCCGTGAGTATTCATCTGTTTTTTTTAATTCAGCTATGACAAATCTTGAACCAATTCTGCTTAATAAATCGGATTGTGTACGTTCAGGTTTTTCAACGCCATTTTTGTATATATACTTTTTCACTTTACCCGACTTCATCGTATAATACCCTTCGCCCGATAGACAATAGTGTTCATAACACAGAAAAATACCAGTGGCATTAACCTTCCCGGTTGTCATGTCTTTACCATAAGTGTCATGTATCAGTATTTCATTTTCGCACTTACAAGTTTCGGCTTTGTGTGTAAATGTTTCACGAATGGTATCTCCGTCATAGCTATACATTGTCCATGTTCCAACACGTTTCAGTCCCTCATAAAAATATTCAAAAATCAATATGCTGTCGGAATATAGTTTCCAATGTTCCCGCTCTCCCTGTTTTGTCATAATTCGTGTATCGGTTCTGTCTTTGTATGTGTTTTTATTTTTAATTTCTACCTGCACGGCAAAGCCGTCTTGAATAGTAAATTTTGCGCTGTAACCGTTAGCATCACCAAACTCATGACTTCTGCCTTCTATTATCCCGTCTTTGTAATCGTATAAGGATTTGAGATTGCCTGAATAATAATATTCAACCCATACACTATCGCGCTCGCCATTTCGGTATTCGCCCGTGAAATGTATATTGCCATTTCGATAGTATTTGGTAAATGTGCCGTGCAACGCACCATTTTTATATGTAGCAAACCCCGACTTTAAACCATTCGGATAATACTCAGTGAGAGTGCTATCCAACTTGCCTTCTTTGTAAAAACGAATGCCATGAATTTGATTTGAATTGTAATATGTTTTGGCAATGCCATTTAATATTCCGCTTTTATATTCCGACATACTCATAGTATCTCCATTCGGGTAAAACCAAATTGCAACTCCTTCATGTTTCAGGTCTTCTTTTTGAAGCGAATAACCTTCATATTGTCTTACGCCATTTACGTAGTAATCTGTGATTCTGTAGTATTTGCCTTCTTGAGTTGGTTCAGGACGAAAATATACCGCTTTAGATTTAGAAGTCGGCTCCCATGAGTTGTTAAACCATAGAGTGTCTTGAGCAGAAACCGGAAAAAGTATAAGTGATAGAAAGCCTGTTACTGAAAGGAAGAATATTTTTTTGAACATAGAAAATGTTATTTGTGATTTAACAATTAAAGAAATAATTCCGGGACATAAAAGGTTAAACTTAGGCAATTAAATTATATAGAGTATGAGCCATAATATTGCTAAAATTCAATTCTCAATAGCCTCGATTGTCTGTTCCGTTTGAGCGGATGTAAGAATGTTTTCATACCCCAACAACAGTTGCGACAGCGCCAGATAAGCGCCTTTATAAACACTCAGTAAACTCGACAGTAATTCTTTCGAAACTTCAGATTTTTGCATCAGTCCCATAACCTTGTTTACCGATTGAGTATCTTCTTTATCGAAAGACTTACGCATATCAGATATAGCCTTTGCTTTTTCTTCAGCATTCAATTTCGGCAATTCAGTTATTTGCAACAGATAAGCACGTATTTTTATTTTCATTGTTTTCAGTTCGTTTACTATAATTGTTGCATCACTTTCTTCCAAAGCAGTCCAATCGTTTTCCATTTCGCGAATAATTTTTGCAACGGCAGAAGCTAATTTCACCGCATACAAAATATTATTCAGGCTGAATGAACTAGCTTCCGCCATTTCATTACTCTGCACTTTTGCCACAAACGAAATTATTTCGGGTTGTAATTGCCTGATTTGACGATACAACTCGTCTGTTTTGCCCGATTTCATTGCATTTTCCACTACTAAATGAGCTTCGGGGTAGGGAGTGGGTAAATCGCGGTGAACACCTGTCATGCGTGCCGAATAAATGGCTGAAAGCCATAACATATACTGCGTTTCTTGGCGCACCGTTGCAATGGCAGACTCGGTCATTTCAGGCAATACCGTGTGGATGTAAAGTGTAGTGGGCGATTTTTTGGCGTGAAAAAACTTCTTCAGCATATTGGCAAAAATTCCTAAAAACGGATAAAATATTATTACACCCAAGAGATTGAAAATTGAATGAAAAAGTGCCAAACCCATCACGGGGTCGTTGCGGAAATTAAACACATCAAACACCAAACGGGTAAGCAGCGGAAGCAACATGAATGCGATTAATGATGTGCCGAAATTGAATGTGAAATGGCTGAAAGCAATGCGTTTTTTAATAGATACGCCTCCAATAGATCCAATGACAACCGTAACCGTTGTGCCAAGATTGGTGCCTATTACAAAAGCGCATCCGGCATCAATACTGATAATGCCCGAATATAAAGCGCTCAAAACAATTGCCATAGCTGCCGAACTCGATTGCACAATGGCGGTAATTACAAAGCCGATGATGATAAACACCCAACTGCCATAAGCGGCAAATTGCTCCACAGGAATTTTTTCCGAAAGCGATTCCACAGCCGAGCGCATAAAATCCAATCCTAAAAAAAGAAAACCAAAACCCACTGCCAGCTTTGAAATATTGGTGGCACGGGTGGACTTACCGAAAAAAATCAAACCCAAACCACCCATGCCGATGAACGGAAAACTCAAAGCGCTGATGTCGAGTTTGAAACCAATGGTGGCTACTATCCAACTGGTGAAAGTGGTGCCTAAGTTGGAACCTACTATAATGCCTACCGCATTTGCCAGTTCAATAATGCCTGCTCCGGCAAATGCCAGCACCATAAGCGTTACAGCCGAACTGCTTTGCAATATTGCCGTTACAAACGCTCCCGATAAAATAGCCTTTAGTTTTGTGGCGGTGTACCGTCTGATAAATTGTTTAAATGCCTTGCCCGACAGATTTTTTATGGATTCTTCCATGAGCATGATGCCGAAAAGAAAAATGCCCAAGCCCGCCAAAAACGTCCACACATTTAGGTTGTTCAGATAGTCGGCTATGTCGAGAAATTCATTCATGATGGAGTGTCAAAAATAAGCATTGAAACAGTGGAATCTCTCGAAGAAAAGAGAATAAAAAAATCTTCTGAAATTATTTTGTGCAAACGGTTAGCTTTGCCACACCACACAGAAATATTTTTTCAGAAACAATATGGAAGCCCGGTTCATTCAGCAGTTCGTTCAGATTACTGTTGACAAACTCACAGTAATTCAGTTCTTCATAGCTGTTAATGATGGCGAAAGATATTTTTTTCCATAGCAAATTTTTGGGAGTGAAATAATCCATCACTACGAATTTGCCTCCGGGTTTCAAAATTCTGTAAACTTCCGAAGCGGCTATTTTTCTAATTTCCAAAGGCATGTCGTGCAGTGCGAATGAAACTGTGGCTATGTCGAAACTTTTGTTTTCAAAGGGCAGTGCCGAAGCATCGGCAGTTAAAAATTTTACAGGTAAGTTCCGAGTTTTTGAATGAGCTATGCTAAGCATTTCGGGGCTGAGGTCAATGCCGGTGGTATCAAAACCATGTGAGGCAAAAACCATTGCCACTGCTCCGGTTCCGGTGGCTATATCAATTATTTTGTTGCCCGTTTCGGCTCGGGCTGCTTCAAAAAGTTTTCTTCTCCAGCTTGAAATCAATCGGGTATTGCGGTCGTATCGGGCTGCGCTTTTTTCAAAGTAACTATTGTTGGTTTCTGTATAATTCATATTCGTAAAGTTATAAAATCCAACATTGGTATTGTCATGATGCGGTAATGTTTGAAATTAAACCTAAATCGTTGGTTTGGTTAGTTTATTTTTGTTCGAAAATCTGCTGATGATAAGAGTTTTAATTACAGGTGGCACCTTCGATAAAGAATATGACGAAATCAACGGAAGGTTGTATTTCAAAGACACCCACCTGCAAGAACTTTTCAGGCTTGGCAGATGTGCGCTCGACATTAGCGTGCGCACACTCATGATGTTAGACAGCCTCGAAATGACCGATGAAGACCGTGAAATTATTACCCGCGCCTGCAAGCGCTGTAAAGAAGATAAAATTATTATTACGCACGGAACCGATACGATGGTGAAAACCGCCAAACTGCTCGAATCGCAAAAAATAAATAAAACCATTGTGATTACCGGAGCCATGATTCCCATTAAGTTTGGCTCGAGCGATGGATTTTTCAATTTAGGAAGTGCGTTGGCTTTTGTGCAAACACTTCCACATGGTGTTTATATTGTGATGAACGGAAAATATTTCAATGCCGATAATGTTGTTAAAAACAAAAAAACAGGATTCTTTGAAGAACTCGACTCTAAATGATTTTGCTCTTTATCTGAACCCTACCAAACTCGTAGATTCAGACCACCCTGATGTGATTGCTTTTGCAAAAGAAGCCATTGGCAATGAAACCGATTCGGTGGAACAAGCGAAGAAACTTTACCTTGCCGTGCGCGATAAGTTTCCTTATGATTATTACCATATTGTATTGGGCGAAAACTCGATGAAAGCCAGTTCGCTGCTGAAAAAAGGCAGAGGCTATTGTGTAGAAAAAGCCAACTTATTAGGAGCTGCCGCCAGAAGCATCGGCATTCCTTCACGATTCGGTTTTGCAGATGTTATTAACCATTTGGGTGCTGAAAAACTCAGAGCCATTTTACGCACCGACCTGTTTGCTTTTCACGGCTATACTGAATTGTATCTGGAAGGAAAATGGGTGAAAGCCACGCCCGCTTTCAATAAAGATTTGTGCGAAAAATTAGGCGTTCATGCTTTGGAATTTAACGGCAGGGAAGACTCCATTTTTCAGGAATATGACGATGGCGTGCATTTTATGGAGTATGTGCATTTCCACGGCACTTTCGATGATATTCCTTTGGAATATTTCATTGAAACATTGCGCAAACATTACCCGCACTTATTTTCCGACACTTCCGATGAAAGCGGCATGGAGCAGTTTTTCTTTAAGTTGGAGTGAAATAGAATTATTTCCGCTTCAATCTGTAATTCACCAACAACTCATGGCTGCCGTTGCTCACGGTGTTGAGGTTCGATGTAGTGATGTCGTAAGCGTAACCGATTTCCAACATGTCTTTCACAATGAAGCCCGCCATGATGCAAAACGCATCGGAAGTTCTGTAAGAAACACCCAACCAGGCAAGGTTGTCGTAAATGGCGCGCAGGTTAATATCCGCCTGAACAGGCGCGGCTTTCACTCCTTTAATTTGCACCGATGGCTCTAATTCAAATTTGTCGGAAACATTGAAACGGTAGCCCGTTGCAAAGAAATAATGGCGAATTAATTTGTTCATCTTCAACGGGTCGCTCACATCAAAGTTTTGTCGGGTTTGAAAAACCTGAGGTATCGAAAAACCCGCATATAAACCTTTCCATTTGTAATAAATGCCCAAACCTGCATCGGGTGAAATTTTACCTTGTTGCGCAGCCAATACCGCGGCATCGTCTTGTTCTCTGATGTTGATATCGTTACCCAATTGTGCTCTTAGAAAACCCACCGAAATACCTGCCGAAATAGAACTTTCATCGTTGATTTCTATCGCATAAGCAGCAGAAACACTGAACCCGATATTGCGCAAATGCCCGGTTTTATCGTGAAAAATATTACCGCCCAAACCTAAGGGCACATTCTTCAATCTGCCAAAGCCTGTGAAAGTTTGGGTGTGTGGTTTGCCTTCCAAACCCGCCCACTGATTGCGATAAATAGCTCGCAAATTCACCACATCGTTATGCGCGGCAGCTACTGCCGGATTGTAATAAAAATCGTTGAAAATGTAGTTGGTGAACATGGGTTTTTGTTGGGCGTAAGCAACAAGTCCCGAAATGCATACAGCAACGATGATGATTAGTTTTTTCATTGGTTGGTTTATTTGTTTTTATTTCGATATGCGATTATTCGATTTTCGAATCGCTACACTTTCGATATTCGACTATTAAAACTTTATTATCATCCCCCGCCCCTTGTTCCTCCTCTACGAAGTAGGAAACTTCGTAATCGCTTCAAACCCCCGTGCAAGGGGTACTTTTAACTTAAACTAATATTTCAAAATTCTAACTTCCAATTTCAAATCCGACATCCGACATTCGAAATCAGAATTCAGCCTTCAAAACTCTATCTCACTATCGTAACATGTCCCGAATACACTCTGCCATCGGCATCGTTCAGTTTCAGAATATAATAATAGGTAGCAGAAGGAAGCGGGTCGCCTTTTTTAGAGCGTCCGTCCCAATTGTTTTGATATGGTTTTGCTTCAAACACCAAGCTTCCCCATCGGTTGAAAATCTGAACTTCATTATCAGGGAAATCCTCTAATCCGTCAATAATCCAGATGTCGTTTTTGCCATCACCGTTAGGCGTAAATACATCATAAAGAATCAGGCTGTCTATGCAGTTTTCCAGATTCAGAGAATCCACCACTAAAAGGAAAGTGTCTATGCCTACGCAATCATTTTGGTCAGTAACTGTAAGGCGATAAACTCCTACCGGCAAAGCGGTAATGGTTTTAGAGTCTTCACCATTACTCCACAAATAAGTGTATGGAGTAGACCCTCCAACAGGAAACGCTTCGATAGCGCCATCTGATGCATCGGGGCAAGATGGAAGAATGATATTGTCAAACTCAATATCTATAGCTGCAACAGAAACATAAGTAGTATCAGCTTTGGAGCATCCATATTGGTCGGTAACCGTTACCACATACATTCCGGGGTCAACATCTTCCATAATCCAGGTGGTATCACCTCTGCTCCAGATATATGTATAAGCGCCACTAGGCTCTACAAATGCACGGGATGTACCTCCATAGCTGCCATCACAGGCAGCAGTGGTAGAGCCTGCCATTAAAGTAAAATTTGATTGAGAAGTAACATTAAATAAACCTTCTCCGATACAACCATTAGCATCGGTAACTGTAACGGTATAAGGTCCGGCAGAAAGACCGGTTTCGGTATCGGTAGTGCCTCCGGTGTTCCATAATATATTATATGGCTCAGAGCCTCCGAATACTAACAGTTTTATACTTCCGGTTTTATCGTCTTCACAATTAACATTATTGATTACAGTAGAGAATGCAATAGTCGTGAGTTCGCCAACAGTAAATGCCATCAGTTCTACACATTGGTTGGCATCAGTAACCGTAACAGTATAAGTGCCGCCTGAAATATTGGTAATATTTTGTGAAGAAGCTCCATTGCTCCAGGCAAAAGTGTATGGGGTTGAGCCGCCTGTCACATTGAGTGAAATACTGCCATCGGTAACACCGGCACAAGAGGCATCTGTAATAGATGCTGAAACAGATAAAACGCCTGCGCCCGCCACAGTATAGGTGCCGGTTTGATTGCAGTTATTGGCATCAGACACTACAACAGTATAACTTCCGGCTGTTAATGAATCTATGTTTTGAGTGTTTTGTCCGTTCGACCAACTATAGGTATATGGAGGTGTTCCTCCCGAAACTGTAATGTTTACAGTGCCGGAGTTGATAGCTCCACAACTTACATTGGTTGTGCTGCCCGTAATGGCAATTACCGAAGGCTCTGCAATATTTACAGAAACAGTTGTTACACAACCTGCATTGTCTGTTACCGTTGCAGTATAATTTCCTGCGCTGAGCCCTGTAAGATTTTGAGTAACAGCACCATTACTCCAAACGTAAGAAATGGGCGTGGCGCCTCCTGTGGTAGTAATTGATGCGGTTCCGTTATTAGCTCCATTACAAGTAATGTCGGTTTTGGTAACTGAAGCGGTAACGCCTCCACTGGACGAAACGGTTACGGTTGCTGTGGCAGTGCAATTGTTTTGGTCGGCAACAGTAACCGCATAGGCCCCCGAAGCTATTCCAGAAATGGTAGCAGTGTTACCGCCATTAGACCATGCGTAGGTATATCCGGGAGTTCCCCCTGAAGCCGTTACGGTAGCGCTGCCATCATTACCGGCACATCCTGCTGGTGTTTGTGATGAATTTAGCGTTAGTGCAGTAGGCTGAATAATGGTTACACTTCCGTTTACCGTGCAGCTATTGGCATCGGTAGCCACAATGGTATAAGTGCCCGGAGCAAGATTGTTACGGGTAGCTCCTGTGAGGTTGCCCGGCTGCCATGAATAAGTGTATGGTCCGGTTCCTCCGGTTACATTTACTGTTGCACTACCGTTATTCGCGCCAAAACAAGAAACATTGGTTTGAGAAGTAATGCTAAAAGTAAGTGTAGGGCACGAAGTGGTGGAGCATTGAGGTATTCCCGCAGCACTGTTGATAAGTAAAATATTTCCGCTGTTGTCGCGCACCCTGATGGGGAAAGTACCGGGAGGCGTAACGGTTGTCCCTGTTCCAAAGGAAGTCCACGTAGTAAGCATTTGTTCGCATCCGGGAGGGAAGCCGCAAATTTGAAATGTGCAACCACTACAGTCTTGAGATGTGCTGGATTGTTCCCAAGTGTAGGGAGCAAAGCCTCCGCTTACCGTATAATTCCCGTTTGTTTCTAAACAAACAGCAAGTGTAGCACAGGCATTTACTGTAATAGAAATCTGGTCGGAGCCACAAGGCAAAGTATAAGTAATGATGTGATTGCCCGGTCCGGCAGTAGCAGGATTAAAAATTCCGGTGGAACTCATGCCGGGTCCTGCCCAAGTTCCCCCGGATGTTCCGGCAGGGCTGAGTGTAACAGGAGCATCGGTGGTGCAGTATGGTCCAATAGGGCAAAGTGATGCATTGCAGCAAATTAAACTATCAGGATTACAGGCAGACATATTAATGGATTGAACGTAGCCCGTTCTTGATGCATTGGAATTGTTGCCGGTGGCACCAGCTACAAGCACCTCCCCATTATATGCGATAGCTACATCATATACTCTGAAAGCAGTGTTTACAGAGGTCAAAAGGTTCAAATTGGAATCATACTTTATTACTCTGTCTCCCGAACCCACATAAATATTTCCGCAGTTATCTATGGCAATACCGCTGTTGCCTGCTTGAGTAAGACCAAAAGAAGTATTATTAATGCCTCCGGGAATAGCTGCAGTTGCTATAACAGAACCATCTATGAGAGAACGCTTGTGAATAGTGGCACCATTCTGTGAATAAAGAAAATCTTTATTGGCTCTTATTGCCATAATGCCTCCATTGCCATGATTAGGTCTGTAGTTTTCGCATTTATATCCAAACTTATAGCCGTGGTCAATTTTAAATAAAGGAGCATTGGTTCCGCATACGGCAAAATCCTGATTGATAACACCTATAGTATCATGTGTAAGGAAATAATACTTCGCATTGTATGAAGATGTAATAGATCTGACTTCCTGTAAAGCAGGCTGAGGAGGAATAGAAAACATGTTGCCCGATGCAACTATCTGAACAGCATTGATACTTCCATTGCTGGTATTGACATCAAATATTGCGGCTTTTAAATCGGGGAAAAGAGGGTTGCCCGATGCATTGGTGGTTCCACCAATAATCAATTTAGTCTGGTCGCAGTTAAATGCAATGTTCCAAAATTCATCCACTGTCAGAAAACCGGTTGGGGCATTCCACTGTAAAGAGCCATTGGTATTGATTTTTTGCAAAGCCGCACTTGAGCCATTGGTTACATAGCTATTTCCCATCCTATCAGTAGCAAGCGTTCCAAGCCAATTACTGTCCGGATTGACAGTATAGGGAGTATTGTGTGTCCACTGCAATACTCCCGCGGCATTATATTTCTGCAAACGCATAGGACTATCGCCACCAATAATATATGCGTTGCCTGCACCATCTACTTCCACTTCCCAAACACAATTGGTATTGTTGAGCGCAGGAGTTTGCACCCAAGGGTCAACAACAATTGTTTGTGTGCGGTCATAATTTCCTAATTGAAAAGAAATGGTGTTACCGGTTTTTAAAAAGTTTGATGAAATTATATTCGATGAATTGGCTGCATAAAATGTATGCGGCTCATGCTCTGTTATTTCACCAACCATAGTTGGAATAATCAATTTTCCACCGGTACTTAATACCACATTGGTATTTTCAGGATAACTCATTTTTAATTTTGAAACATCTCCACCCGGATGAACAATAAGCGAATATTTAATACCATTGTCGGGATGAAAAACATACTCTACATCAATATTGGGATATAGATTTTTATAAACCAGTTTTTGATAGCTACGGATGTTATTTATTTCGCTATAGGTTTTAAATGCCTCGGTGAAGGCATACACATGATAGTCTTTATTTAATATTTCGCCTTTCAGTTCAACATTAGCATTAGCGCCCTCCCATTTAAAATGCACATATTCAACATCGCCAATACGCTTTGGCAAAGTGCGGTTACCTTTGGGGCGGTTCGGATTTCTGTAAACTTTTTGAAAACGATAAGTAACACCGGTTTTAGTAAAAAATATTTGCTGCTCACCGTGGTCAACCGCAAATAAAATTTCATCATCCGGATTGTCAGTTCTGCCATCAAACTGCCCTTTGTTTTCTATGAATTTCTTTTGAGAAGAAGAAAAGTCAACCGACCAGTTGACTGCATTATTTTGTGCCGAAACAAAAAATGAAAGTGAGGCAAATATTGCCGTAAAGAGTATTTTTTTCATTGGTTGATTGTGATTTTCGGTTTTAAAGATACAATTCTATATTAATTGTATTCACAGAAAAATAACTTAGGGTTTACTTGAGGTTTGTTTATTCGAAGAACGGAATTCCTTATTAATAACTTGGTGATAACGAGTTTTTTTGAGCAACCCATGTATCATTATCAAATGCTCTTATAAAATATACTCCATTGCCGAAAGTGTTCAGCTATATTCTTGAAATTTTATTCGTTCCGTAATAATATTTGAAAATAATAATGAGAAGAAAAAACAAAGGCTCGTAAAAAATAAAAGATGAAACGAAAGGCTTTATCAGCCGTTCAATTTTTTATGGTCTTCCAGAAATTTCTGCAAACCCAAATCTGTGAGTGGATGGCTGAACAATCCGGTAATGGCAGAAAGCGGACAGGTTACCACATCGGCACCGGCTTCGGCACATTTAACAATATGCAGTGGATTTCTGATAGAAGCCGCTAATACTTCTGTTTCATAACCATGCATGGTGTATATATGCACAATCTGATGAATCAATTGCACTCCATCCCAATTCATATCGTCAACTCTACCGATAAATGGCGACAAATAAGTAGCTCCGGCTTTTGCTGCCAGTATTGCTTGTCCGGCAGAGAATACTAATGTGCAGTTAGTTTTTATTCCTTTTTCAGAAAAGTATTTAATGGCTTTTATGCCTTCTTTAATCATCGGAATTTTCACAACTATATGTTCATCAATTTCTGCCAACATTTCTCCTTCGCGCACCATTCCTTCAAAATCTGTCGAAATCACTTCGGCACTCACATCGCCCTGAGCAATTTCACAAATAGTTTTGTAGTGTTTCATAATATTGTCCTGCCCTTTAATGCCTTCTTTTGCCATTAGTGAAGGGTTGGTGGTTACTCCGTCTAATATGCCTAAAGATTTGGCTTCTTTAATTTGGTCGAGGTTGGCAGTGTCTATAAAAAATTTCATGGGATATTATTTTTCTGATGATTCGGGTGCAAATTAAAACGAAAAGATGATATAGATGTGTCAACCATGTTGATATTTAAGAAGGAACAGGAAAGTTATGGTTGTATTGAAATCACAGTCATAAAATGTAACTTGCCTTGCAGATAAAGAATAACATGGAGCTACAAAATATTACGCAACAAGCTTGTGCCGCAGCCCTGAAAGCCGGAGCCTATATCCGTCAGGAATCTTTTAAGTTGAATGAAATTCAGATTGAAGAAAAAGACTTCAACAGTTTGGTGAGCCACGTGGATAAAACTGCCGAAATGATGTTGGTGGAAGCTTTGCAAAAAATAACACCCGATTGCGGGTTTCTTACAGAAGAAGATACTATTAAAATAGAAGGTAAATCCATAGAATGGATTATTGACCCGTTGGATGGCACTACCAATTTTTTGTTTGGTATTCCGGCTTATGCCATCAGTCTGGGTTTGCGTATTGATGGAAAACTGAAGGCAGGTATGGTGTATGAAATCAATCGTGATGAAATGTTTTTCGCTTACGAAAATGGTGGAGCTTTTCTGAATAATAAATCTATTCATGTTTCAGAAAGAAAAACCCTTGCCGAATCGTTACTTGCCACGGGATTTCCATATTACGATTATTCGGGCATGGAACAATATCTCGAAGTTTTAAAACAACTCATGCTTGGTTCAAGAGGCTTAAGACGCATCGGCTCTGCTGCGGTGGACCTTGCCTATACTGCCTGCGGCAGGTTCGATGGATTTTTCGAATATGGATTGCATTCTTGGGATGTGGCGGGTGGAGTTGTGATTATTCAGGAAGCCGGTGGTTTGGTTACCGACTTTTCGGGCGGTGAAAATTATTTATTCGGAAAAGAAATTATAGCTGCTAACCAAAGCATATACTTTGAGCTACAAAGTATAATTAATAAATATTTTTTGGTAAAAGAATGATTATTGGCAATAGTATTTTTTAATTCTGATAGACAATTCTGATAGTGATATACAGGATAGTTTCAGCAATGAACAAGTATATCAGAATATGCTCTCAGGTTTTCTCAGAAATAATTTTTTAATCACAGAAAACAAAGAAATTTTTAGAAATCAACGTCATTCTGACCGTAGGGAAGAATCTAAGCGATGAATGAAGGTTGAGTAAATATCAAAACTTAGATTCTTCGTTTCGCTCCGCTTCACTCAGAAAGACAGAGCGTGGTGCGCAATCATAGGATGACGATTACTTTTGGTTTGTGTTCAAAAGCTTCAATCAATGCGCTCCCCTTCTCTTTTGGAGAGGGGCAGGGGGTGAGGTTTATTAAAACTAGGCGGCCATCACATGAAATTTACATTTTAACCACGGAGAACACTGAGCATGGCACAGAGAAACACAGAGAAATTTATAGTTATTCTTCATTGATTATTGCGTAAACCAATATCAGATAGAAAGTGAGCATGAGAGAACTTAAAGAAATGAATTTGCAATAAGTTTCAATCAATGTACTCCTTCTCCTTTGGAGAGGGGGCAGGGGGTGAGGTTATTTGAAAACCTTTTGAATTACAGTGTAAGCTATAATCTATGCGGAGAGTCAATGTGAGACAAAAAATAAGAACTTATTTTAGTCGATTGATTTTCTTATTTCCCTAAAACATTATTACTATGAAGTATCTGTTAATTGTGTTTACAATAGGTTTTAGCTTTAAAAGCTTTTCCCAATCTGAAAAATTAATTGCCCTAGATGCAGTAATGTCTGACTTGTATCACTATCACATTAATAATCCTACAACAAAAACTTTTGTAAATAATATTACAAGTGAAATTGAAAGAGTATTCAACTTAGAATTGAACAATCATTTTAAAACTATTGATTCAGTTTTAGAAAATATCTCACACCACTTGCCATACTTCGATTCAATAATAAAAGCGAACAACATAAATGTAGCCGTAGATATTTATCTCAGCGATTTATTGTTGAACTCATTGGCAAGCAACACATCATATTACGCAAGAGCAAAGTATAAAAAAGATGATTTATGCAGACACGAACCCTTTACTTTAATTCGAAATGAATTTAGAGAACTGATTTTTGAGTCATTTATAATGAATTCTTGTTCGGCAGTAGTTTCTATAGAAAAAGGCGATAAGCTAATGTCAATTAATAACATACCCGCCAAATTTCTTACAAATGGCGTTTTAAAGAACTTATTCTATCAAACTGACACACTTTACACAATTATTGAAAACAAAAATAGTGTGCAATTTAAAATGGAAATTCCTACGGTTGTTGAATGTATTAACAAAGATTATTTTTTCGAATTAAAACCCGATGGAACAGGAATATTAAAACTTATAGAATTTAAACCAACAACCTTGTTCGCAATAAAAAAAGAACTTGAAAGAAATAAGAAAGACATTACAAAACTGATAATTGATATTCGAAATTTTAATGGAGGAATGCTGAATGAAATTTCAGGGTTTGTGGATGTTTTCTTTGAAAAAAAAGTTAAACTGTTTGATTTAAAATTTAATAATCCTGAGTGGAATAAGGAATTTCGTTCAGCTAAAAAGCCAATATTTTACGAAACGAAGATGTTTGTTCTTATTAATAATCAAACAAATTCAGGTGCTAATATCATTGGTAATGTTTTTCAACATAATAAGCGGGCAACTATAATTGGAGAGGAATCAAGTTCAGACAGCTACATTCAAACATTAAGAAAAATAAACGGAAGTGAAGAATTTTATATTTTCTTCCCAACTGCATTTGGTTATTTGCCTAATCATGAAAGCCCAATTAGAAGCACAGTTCCTGATGTAATAATAAAGGATTGTCCAAACGATAAAGATTTAATTCTTGAATATGCTGTCAAAAATTAAGTGAATATCTACAATTCTTCTTACTCTTGAACTATAGGGTTCAATTTGCCTGTAAAAAATCTTGCAACATATTTCCCTAATTTTGCCCCTCTCTAAATTTTTTCTCTTTGAATACTGCTCTCGAAAAAGTATTTGAAAATTTCCGGCAAACTACCGCGCTTGTAATTGGCGATGTAATGTTAGATACCTATTGGTGGGGCAATATAGAGCGCATATCGCCCGAAGCACCTGTACCCGTGGTTGATGTGCAGCAGGTGGAACATCGTCCGGGTGGAGCAGCCAATGTAGCCATGAATCTTCAGGCTTTGGGTGCCAAAACTATTCTTTGCTCTGTGATTGGCAACGATGAGCAGGCGTTGTTGCTCAAAAATGCTTTGGCTTCGAAATCTCTTTCTACTTCGTGGCTCACGCAAAGCGAAAGCCGTAAAACCACTCAAAAGAATCGCGTGCTGAGCAAAAACCGTCAGGTATTGCGTTTCGATGTAGAATCGAAAACCGACCTTTCGGCAGAAGAATTTCAACAGTTTTCGGTGAAGCTGAAAAGTGTTTTGGACACACAGCCGGTGAACGTTATCGTGTTGCAGGATTACAACAAAGGTGTGTTGTCGAAGTCGGTGATAGATTTTGTATTGGCAGAAGCGCGTGAAAGAAATATTCCCGTGGCGGTGGACCCCAAGCAGAAAAACTTTTTCGAGTATCGGGGAGTGGATCTTTTCAAGCCCAATCTGAAAGAAACTTCCGAAGCATTGCAAATGAATATTGACAAAGAAAATATTGCTTCGGTGGCAACAGCCGCGCAATCGCTGGCTGAAAAAATTTCGGCAGAAAATATACTGATGACGCTATCTGAAAAAGGCGCTTACGGTTGGAGCAAAGGCAGTGGTTTTCATATTGCCGCTCATGAGCGCAACATAACTGATGTGTCGGGCGCGGGCGATACAGTCATTGCTGTGGCAGCCCTGTGCATATCTCAACAACTTCATTTTGAATTGACTGCCCGATTGTCTAACATCGCAGGCGGATTGGTTTGCGAAGCATCGGGCGTGGTTCCGATTTCCAAATCAAGACTTTTAGAACAGGCGCAGGCGCTATTGTCATGATAAATAGAATGCAACGTTTCAGGGAGCAGTATAAGCTCTTTTGCTATCAAACTCAGGGGAAAGTATCTCCGGTTTTCCGTGCGCTTACTATGGCGGCTTCTGCCGTTGCCATGATTGTGTTTGTGGTGTATTACGGCTTTCCGCACAGCGAAGAAAAACGCGAACTTTTTCTCACCGTCATCAAGTGGACTTTTTTCATTTACCTGAGTAACTATTTGGTGCGGATGTTCTATTCGGGCGAGTTTTTCAAATTCATCAGGGAATATGCCATCGAAACGATGTTGCTGCTGATGTTTGTACTCGATAATATTTTTTTCTGGCTCAACGGCAGACAACTCATTACCGAAATTGCCATTTCTATTGGTATTGTGAATTATGAGCCGTTTTACAATTTAGTGTTGCAGGCATACATTCTTACGTTTGCCTGGCTTGATGTAGTTACCTACAATGATTTTATACTAAACATTAAACTCAAGCCTGCTTCGCTGTTTGTATTGTCGTTTTTGAGCATTATCGTTATCGGAACACTCACGCTGATGCTTCCTGAAATGACTACTGTGGAAGGTTCCATGCCGCTGCTCGATGCCTTGTTCACTTCGGTGAGCGCTACCTGTGTAACAGGTTTAATTGTAGTGGATACCGCAACCTATTTCACCTTTAAAGGTCAGTTGGTGATATTGGTTTTGATACAAATTGGCGGCATTGGCATTGTATCGTTCGCATCGTTTTTTGCTTTGTTTCTCAAAAGCGGTGTGGGTATCAGGCATCAAACCGTATTGCAGGATTTTCTGAGTACCGAGTCGTTATACAACACACGATTATTGTTAAGACAGATTGTTGTGTACACTATAGTCATAGAGCTAATCGGTGCATGGTTGGTATTCATGCTTTGGAATCCTTCGGTGCATTTTACAAGTTTGGGACAAAAAATTTTCTATTCGGTTTTTCATGCACTTTCTGCTTTTAACAATGCCGGCTTTTCACTCTACAGCATGGGCATGATGGAAGGAATATTGCGATCCTCATTTATTCTTCACATTATCATGGCTGTGCTGATAATTTTGGGGGGAATTGGATTTCCGGCATTGAGAGATTTAACTGAACCTGCTCGCATTCGCCAACGTATGCTTAAACCATGGATGCACTGGAAAACGAGCACTACTGTTGCAGTTTATGCTTCATTCATTCTTATTGTTTCCGGCACTATTGTTTTCTTTCTCTTAGAAAAACACAATACACTCGAAGGTTATAATTTCATGGAAGCCACGGTAACATCTTTTTTTCAGGCAGTAACAACGAGAACTGCAGGATTCAACACGGTTGATATTGGCAGTCTTGCCACTCCCACTTTGGTAATGTTTATTTTTCTGATGTATATAGGAGCTTCTTCAGGTGGCACGGGTGGTGGTATTAAAACTTCTACATTTTTTGTTTTGCTGCTGTCTGCCTATTCAACCATTAGGGGAAAAAAGAAATTAGAATTCAAACGCAGAACCATCTCGTTCGATACGGTGAATAAAGCCTTCACCATTTTCATTTTTTCGGCTACATATATTGTTTTTGCAGTGTTTCTGCTTTCGATATCAGAGCATGACAAACCGATTTTCAACATTGTGTTTGAAACAGTTTCTGCATTTGGAACGGTAGGTCTCTCCACCGGTCTCACAGGTGATTTATCTTCTTATGGCAAAATAATCATCACCACAACTATGTTTATCGGAAGAATCGGTTTGTTGACACTTGCCTTTGCCATTAGTTCGCCTACCAAATCTAAAGGCTACAAGTATCCGAACACGCACATGATGGTGGGGTGATTTTTTAGATTTTTTTCAACAAAAATCCGGGCAGAAGTTTGTAGATGGTAGCAGCAATTACCCAACGCTTGGTGATGTATGCCACATCTTTTTTCAACTCAATGGCTTCGAAAATTTGTTGAGCAGCGCGTTGGGCGGTAGATACCCAAAACATGCCTTTGTTTTTTTCGGTCATGGGAGTAGCTACAAAACCCGGGCGAATGTCGGTAACATAAATTTTCATTTTTTTCTTGGCAAACCTGATGCGCAACCCTTCCATGTAACTCGAAATAAAAGCTTTAGTAGCGCTGTAAACTGTAGCAATGGAAGCGCCACGAACGGAGGCTACCGATGAAATACCAACGAGATGTCCATGTCCTTGTTGTTTGAAAAATTCAATCGAAAAATTACTCAGCGAAACAAAACCTGCCGCATTCACCTGTATGGTTTGTAACTCCTGCTCGCGTGTGGGATACGACCAACCAATTCCTGAATTTAATACAATGATGTCCATGCCTCCCATCTCGTCTATGAGTTGTTGCAACGCTTCGATAGCAGCATCGAATTGGGTAACATCCATTTTCTTGACATAACTTTTTCCGGGCAGTTCCGATTGCAGTTGCAATAGTTGTTCTTCTCTTCTTGCGGTAAGTCCAACGGCATAACCTTTGTTTGAAAAAACTTTAGCCAATTCGTAGCCTATGCCTGAAGAAGCGCCAACAATAATTACTTTTTTCATGCTACACATTTTTTACAGATACCTTCTACCAATAAATTTATTTCTTCCATTTTATATCCTTTCGGAAGCGAAAAATCCGGAATGGGAAAATGGTCTAAGCATTCGGTAAGACCGCAATGACGACATTTGAAATGAATATGATTTTCACTGTGCAAACCTGTTTCGTGTTCGTGATTGCAAAGTGCGTATTTAATACCGCCTTCGTTATCCAATACTTTATGAATAATACCATTTTCGAGAAAAGAAGTTAGCGTTCTGTAAATGGTAACCCGATCGAATTTATCTGATATTTTTTTTTCGATATTGGCATGTGCCAAAGCGTGTTGGTTTCTGAGGAAAATTTTCAATACCTCATTGCGACAAGGGGTGTTGCGCAAGTGGTGTTCTTTCAACAAATGTTCTATTTCTGACTGAGCCATGCCAAAAGGTTTCAGACAAATATACAGGCTGAGGCTGAAAAAGTAATCGTCTGTAGTTGAAACAGAGGATTACGTCTTTTTTCCCGAACGAAAAAAATAATCAATTACCACGTTAAAATGAAGCATGTTTACGCGGTTCACGATATATTTTTCGGGCAATGATTCCGATTCCATATTGAGTTTTGCCATTAATAAAAAATGTATTTGCAACCCATCTAATTTTTCATCGAACTTATAATTGGCTGAAATATTGGCGTGAAAATAATCTCCCAAACCGTATTTGTTTATTTCATAGTTGAATACATCGGGCATATTGTAATAGCCTGTTGAAACACCGACCACCAAATGAGGTTTTGAGAAGCGATAAAAATAATTAGCGCTGAACGCATGAACATCGGCAGCGCCATCGTTGCGTTCGCGTGGAATGAAAGTAAACAAAGGTTCTCTGCCCCATTCGCGCGGAAACAGAAATCGTCCTTGCGCGGTGATGCGGGTGTAGTTGAT
>CAZFFP010000012.1:58833-60091 GCA_964518215.1 uncultured Chitinophagaceae bacterium | reverse complement strand
TGTTGCCATCAAACGTCAGGGCTTGTTCATCGGTATTCACTCCTGCAATATCAATAGTGTTTCCTCCCAAAATAGAAACTTCCGTTCCGCTCAATGATAAAGTTTGGTTGTCGGTATTTTCAAAGCCGCTCAAATCAACAGAGTTGCCATTGCTGATAGAAAGCGAGTTGCCCGTTAAGGTCAATTCTTGTTCATCGGTATTGATGCCAGAAACATTTACCGAAAGCGGATTGCTCGCAGTTCCATCGCCTGTTAAAGTACCATCAGAAACCACAGATTGACTGCCCCAATTATCGCCACCTAATGTCATAGGTAAGGTAACAGTATTTCCTCCTGAAATGGAAAGTTCTCCAGTGTTGCCGTCAAACGTCAGGGCTTGTTCATCAGTATTTTCAAATACAGAAAGGTCAACGGAATTTCCGTTGGTAATAGAAAGTGTATTTCCAATAAGAGAAATTGTTTGATTATCAGTATTTACTCCTACAATATCAATAGTGTTACCTCCCAAAATCGAAACTTCTGTTCCGCTCAATGATAAAGTTTGATTGTCTGTGTTTTCAAATCCACTTAAATCAACTGAATTTCCATTGGTAATAGAAAGTGTATTTCCAGTAAGCGACAATTCCTGCTCATCGGTATTGATGCCCGAAACATTTACCGAAAGCGGGCTACTTGCAGTTCCATCGCCTGTTAAAGTACCATCGGAAACCACAGACTGACTGCCCCAATTATCGCCACCTAATGTCATAGGTAAGGTAACAGTATTTCCTCCTGAAATGGAAAGTTCACCGGTGTTGCCATCAAACGTCAAAGTTTGATTATCAGTTGAAGTGATGGTGAAATTTGGATAAGTGCCGGTTACGGTAGTTGCACCACCATCATTGAGTATAACAATCTGGTCGGGTGAAGTATTGGTAATTGTATTTCCTGAAATATCAATGCCTGTTCCTGAAATATATGCTCCCGCAGGACCGGTTAAATCGGTAGTAGTAAAGCTGCTCCCGTCAGAGTAATTAAAAGTATAGGTGCCATCTCCATTATCTATTGTGCTAACAATTCCATTACCTTGCGGACCGGTAGCTCCGGTAGCACCCGTTGCTCCTATTGCTCCCTGTGTGCCTTGCGGTCCGGGAGGACCTTGTATACTGCCTACGTTCACCCAAGAAGTGCCATCCCAAACATGCAATTCTCCATTGATTAAATATCCATCGCCATTATTTCCCGATGCAGGTAAATCGTTCACGCTGGCTACTGTTCC
>CAZFFP010000012.1:0-58733 GCA_964518215.1 uncultured Chitinophagaceae bacterium | reverse complement strand
CTAATATGGTAACTGAAGTTCCGGGAGTGCCTTGCAAACCTTGTGGACCTATGGGTCCTTGTGGGCCAACGGGACCGACTAATCCTTGTATGCCCTGTGGTCCCGGGTCACCCTGTATTCCTTGCGGACCGGTAGCTCCGGTAGCGCCCGTTGCTCCTGTGAGACCTTGTGGGCCGGGGTCGCCTTGCGGCCCTTGTATATTGCCTACGTTCACCCAAGAAGTGCCGTCCCAAACATGCAATTCTCCATTGATTAAAAATCCATCGCCATTATTTCCCGATGCAGGTAAATCGTTCACGCTGGCTACTGTTCCTACAATGGTAACCGATGTTCCGGGTAAGCCTTGAATTCCTTGTGGACCGGGGTCGCCTTGCGGGCCTTGAATATTACCCACATTTATCCATTGCGTACCATCCCAAACATGTAAATCTCCATTCACTAAAAATCCATCGCCATTATTTCCTGAAGCTGGTAAATCGTTTACAGAAGTCAACGAGCCTAATATGGTAACTGAAGTTCCGGGAGTGCCTTGCAAACCTTGTGGACCTATGGGGCCTTGTGGACCAACGGGACCGGCTAGACCGGGAGGAAGTGTAACTGTGTTTCCTCCGGAAATACTTAAATCGTTTCCTGAAATAGATAACGTTTGATTATCGGTGAGCACACCATTTACCCGCAGCGGATTTGAAGCTGTTCCATCGCCCGATAAAGTGGTGTCGGAAACAACGCTTTGGCTGCCCCAGTTGTCGCCACCTAAAGTCATGGGAAGCATCACTGTATTTCCAGAAGAAATAGTGAGTTCACCGGTGGTAGGATTAAATGAAAGTTCCTGCAATTCGTTGGTTGGGTCGGCATCGGCATCGTCAACATTGTCCACATAGCCTGCTTTTTTGGAATACAGCGCATACGGAACACTAATGAGTTGTTGGGTTCCTATGAAAACATAATTGTTGTTGCTGATGACATCCACTTCTATTCTCAAAAAATAATCATCCTGATCCCAATTGATGGCTGAAAAATTTCCTGTTACAGGAAGTCCGTCTCCTATTTGAATGGTAAACAAACCGAAAACATTGGTAGCAGGCTTATGTATTTCAGCATACACCACTGTTCCGGTGGCGCTTCCCTGCAATAAACTTGCCCGTAGATTGAACGAAAAATTCGGCATCAGTTCGCCCGTATTGTCTCGAAGAACAGATTGATAATTGATTTTTTCGGGGGCTTGTGCAAACGAGAGGAAATAGCTCATTGTCAGCAGTAACGACAAAAGATTGAATAGTTTCATATTTTTTGGTTTTAATGTTTTAGCAGTGATGAACAAACTAAAATAATCTATTTTTTTTCTCTGCTGCCAAAACAAGTTATAATGTGATTAAAAGTTGAAAAATCTTACTGGTTTTTAAATGCACAAACGGAAAGTTTGTAATGGCAATAGCTCCTGTTTTGTTATCAAAAAAATATATGCGTAACACTTTTCCTGTCCCATAATTTCTACACCGCGCATTTCGTTTCTTGATTTCGGAACGATTGCACTTTTTATTTTTCGCCACTAATGCCGACCTTCACACCCGATGAAAAAACAGCACGTTAAATACCTTTTGGTTTTTTGGGGAATTGTATTTTCAGGAATATTATTCGTTGCACTTTTTTTCTGGCTCATATCTATGGGTGTATTCGGTAAGTTACCCACGTTTGAAGAGTTGGAAAATCCTAAAAGCGCTCTTGCCACCGAAGTATGGAGCAGCGATGGTGTTTTGTTGGGCAAGTATTACAGTCAGAACCGCACCAATGCCACCTACGAAGAATTATCGCCCAATCTGGTGAATGCTTTATTGGCAACTGAAGATGTTCGTTTTTATGAGCATTCGGGAGTTGATGCCAGAGGCTTGGGCAGGGTATTTTTCAAAACCCTTTTGTTGAGTCAGGGAACCGGTGGCGGCTCCACCATTTCGCAGCAGTTAGCGAAAAACCTTTTCCCGCGGGAACGATTGAGTAAGTTAGGTTTGGCTATCCGCAAGCTCAAAGAATGGATTATTGCCGTAAGGCTCGAAAGATATTATACTAAAGACGAAATCATGACCATGTATTTCAACACGGTCGAGTTTAGCGATAATGCTTTCGGAATTAAATCGGCTTCGCGCACTTACTTCAACAAATCGGCTACGGAACTCAGTATTGAAGAAGCCGCAGTGTTGGTAGGCATGTTGCAGGCGCCTTCGCGGTTCAATCCGCGCATGAATCCTGAAAACTCTGTGAACAGAAGAAACACAGTGTTGGCGCAAATGAAAAAATATAAATTTCTCGATGCGGCTGCTTTTGATTCATTAAAAACCAAACCCCTCATTCTCGATTATAGAGCCAGCAGCCATATAGCCGGACCGGCTCCTTATTTCAGAGAACATTTGCGCATGTATTTGCAAAAATGGTGTAAGGAAAATATCAAACCCGATGGCACCAACTACGATATTTATAAAGACGGCTTGCGGATATATGTAACCATTGATTCGCGCCTGCAACGCTATGCCGAAGAATCTATGGTGGCGCATTTCAAAGAAGTGCAAAAGAAATTTTTCGACCATTGGAAAAACCGCGACCCGTGGAAAGAATTTCCGCAGGAATTAGAACGTGTGAAAAAACAAACTGAACGCTACAAAATGATGGTGGCAAATGGCACTTCGAAAGTAGAAATTGAAAATAGTTTCAACACGCCTATCGCTATGCGGGTATTCACTTGGGAAGGGGTGAAGGATACTTTGATGTCTCCGTTAGATTCGCTGAAATATCACCGCATGTTTATGCAAAACGGATTTCTTTCTGCCGACCCTAAAACCGGTGAAATAAAAGCATGGGTAGGCGGCATCAACTACGAATATTTTAAGTATGACCATGTTACATCGAAACGTCAAATCGGCTCTACTTTTAAACCTTTCCTGTATGCCACAGCTATAGATAACGGCTGGTCACCTTGTTATGAAGTGTATGATTTACCCGTTACGTTTGAAGACTTCAACAACTGGTCGCCACAAAATTCTGATGGAAAGTTTACGGGCGAAAAAATGAATTTGAAAAAATGTTTGGCGTTGTCGCAAAATTCTTGCTCTGCATTTTTGATGAAACAAATTGGTCCGCAACCGGTAATAGATTTGGTGCGCAGATTAGGGATTACCAGCCATATTGACCCATACCCATCTATCTGTTTGGGCACACCCGATATTTCTTTAATGGAAATGACCGGAGCTTACACGGCTTTTGCCAATCAGGGCGTGTATTCAAAGCCTCACTTCATTGCTCGTATTGTAGATAAAAACGGCAATCTGATTCAGGAATTTCCTTCGGAAAGAATAGAAGCTTTGAGCGAACAAACCGCTTTCGCTATGGCGGAATTGCTGCGCAATGTTACGGTGTATGGCACAGGCGCACGTTTGCGCGGCCAATACAAACTCACGGGCGATTTGGGTGGCAAAACCGGAACCACACAAAACCAGTCTGATGGTTGGTTTATGGGCTTTACGCCATATCTCGTTGCGGGTAGCTGGGCAGGTTGCGAAGACCGCTTTGTGCGATTCAGAAGTTTGGAAATGGGGCAGGGGGCACGCACAGCAATGCCGGTTTGGGCTTTGTTTTTTCAAAAAGTAGTGCAAGACAAAACTCTTGGCTACGATTACGATGCTAAGTTTTTGCCGCCCACCAACGATATCAGTCTTGAATTAGATTGCAACAAATACAAACAATCGGTTCCCGGACAACTGCAAAAAAAAACTTCGAGTGATTTCAATAAGTTTAATTGAAAGGTTATTCCCTACTGCCTTGAGTAGGGACAAGAGGTTGAAAAGTTATTAGGTTCAAATCCCTATAAATAACCATCTTCCAACTTTATCTCCTTCTAACTTTATAACCTTATAACCGCTCCTCTCAACCCACTAAAAATTCTGACTTCTAAAATCCAACTTCAAACTTTCTCATGATAGCCTATAATCCCAAAGACTGGTTCACATTCATTTTCAGATTTCATAAAGCCGATACGGTGCGGAAGTTATTGCCCGTAATTATCGGCATATCGTTGTATTCATTTATCATTGCTTTTATCGAAATTGAATATTTCAAACTTTCGGAAGACAATCGGCTTTCTAATATTTCGGTGATGCACACCACTTTGGGTTTTGTGATTTCGATGTTACTCGTGTTTCGCACCAATTCAGCTTATGACCGTTGGTATGAAGGGCGCAAACTGTGGGGTTCGTTAGTCAACAGCAGCCGTAATTTTTCTTTGAAACTGAAATTTATCATCCATAACGAAAAAGATTTGAGCCTGTTTCGCACGCTGATTACCAACTATCCGTATGCTCTGAAAAATCACTTGCGCGATAATTTTGTTCCGGAAGAAATGAAAAGCCATGAGGCATTTGATGCCGCCTTGCTAAAAGATGTTCCGCATGTGCCCAATCGAATAGCAGAAACTATCTATCAGCGATTCATGCACTTGTATGATGACGGAGTGATTAAAAACGAGCAGTTGATTATACTCGATAATGAATTGAAACAATTTACCGACATCTGTGGCGCTTGTGAGCGCATCAAGAAAACGCCTATTCCGTTTTCATACAGTTCATTTCTGAAAAAATTCATTTTCTTCTACATCATGGCATTGCCGATTGCATTAGCATTTTCGGTAGGCTATATGTCTATACCGCTCACGGCATTTTTGTTTTATGTGCTGGCAAGTTTAGAGTTGATTTCAGAAGAAATAGAAAACCCTTTCGGCACCGACCCCAACGACCTGCCTACCGAAGAAATCTGCAAAACCATTGAGCGCTCGGTAAGTGATATTTTGAGGTAAATTCTTTGTTGTTTTCTATTCAGTTTTCTTAAAAAAAATGTCATTATACAATTCGGCAACTACTCTCTATCTTCATGACTCTTAAAACCAACCATTTATGAAAAAAATCTTCTTGCTTTTATTGGTTTTATTCGCCTTTTTGGGAGTGCAGGCACAATGTGTTATTGATAATAACAACACCAATTTTGTTTCGCCACGCCCTGATAGCTTACCATGTGTAGAGCGAACTGTTTTTTATGACCAAACTATTCAGTATGCTTTTCCTTCCTCAATTAATCTGGGCGATTTTATTCCCAACCTACCTTTCCCTTATGTGCTCACTATTGATTCGGTAGTTATTGATACGGTGTATGGTTTGCCTAACGGAATAAATTACGTGTCGAATCCGGCAGGAGGTAAATTTAAGGGCGGACAAAAAGCTTGTGCTTTAATGAGTGGCACTACCACCGACCCTGCAGGAAGTTATCCGTTAGAATTTTCGGGCTATATGAGATTAAAAGGTTTCCCCATTCCCGGAATTTTTGGAGGCGATACTATAATTGATTTTTCTGTATTGCAATCTATGGGTGGAGGTCAAGCTCCTCAGTTGGATTTGGAAGTAATCGAGCAGGGTGCAGAATGTTCTAACCAAATTTCTTCTTCGGTGAAAGAAAGCGATTTGTTTTCTTCAGTTAAAGTGTATCCCAATCCGAACAAAGGTGTGTTTCATCTGGAACTGAATGCAGAAAGAAATGCCGAGGCTTCCATTGCAATATTGGATATTACCGGTAGAAATGTATTTTCAGAAACGGTAACGATGACATCGGGTTTTTTGAAAAAGGAAATCCGCCTCACCGGCATGCCTTCGGGAATTTATCTGTTGAAAATTCACGATAAAACCGGAACCATAACCCGAAAAATATCTGTGGAGTAATCAGTTCCCTTTCAGGTAATAAATTTTAGTTAACCACTTAGCAGTATCGGGTTCCATTCCCGGGTCGGTTATGTATTCTTCTATTACTAATGAAGGATTGGGTGATTTTTTCGACAATGCTTCATGTGCCTGTGATAAATTTTCGTAACTGCCGATAAACTCCACAAACAAAGCCTCTTGAGCAGGAATGGTTTCAAAAAAAATCTGGTCTTTGGTTTTATCTATTAGGCTGCTCACCGGAATGGCGGCAGACAAATCTGCCATTTGATTAGTTTCGTTCCATTCGTAAAACACACCTGTTGGTGAGCCGGAAGCTTGTTGATTGTTTTGCTCTAACAATGCCATGATTTTACCATAGCTTTCTTCAAAAAATGCAGCCAAGGCATCAAAACTTACCTGACTGCGAATCATGGCATAGGTGGTCGCTTCAAATGTTATTTCCGAAATTTCATACGCAGCTGATTCATCGGCTTCCACTGTGCTTTTAAGTTTGTTCAATCCTTTTTCAAAATCTTTTCCAATCAGCTTATCCATATTGTAAAACAAACCCATGATGTTGAACGGGAAAGGCGTATTGCCTTTCATTCCCCAACTCACCTTGTAACCATTGCCTGACGATTCCATGGACATATAACCATCATTGTGCGAATCGAATGGTGTCATGAAATGCAGGTCGTATTCAATGAGTTTGTTTGCTTCCACTTTTGTTTTGGTCATTTTTCCTTTGCCCACTTTTTCAGTGCCTTCCCAGCTGTAAACGGAACCTTCGGTGCCATCGGTGCCGGTGATTTCAATTTTCATGTCGGGGTCTAACTCTTGCCAAGGCGACCATTGTTCATAATACTCCCAAAGATTCAGGTATTTAAAAATTTTATCGGCATGGGCTTCAATTTCAATGCTGCGCTCTACCTGAAAGCTTTTAGGTGCAATGGCACCCAGAATACCCATGATTACTATAATGGTAAGCAGTATTGCTCCAATAATTTTTAAGGCTTTCATAATAATTGGTTTTGGGTTTTTAAAATGAATTCAGAATTTATACTTGCACTACACCCGCCAGTATTTCTTCGTTATTCTGATTAAATGATGCACCGGTCGATTTAAGCGTGGCGTTTTTTCCGTCATTGAATTTTACGGGAATAATAAAACCCGATTTGTCTTTCAATGCTTTTTCTATGGTATCGTGTATTTCTTTATGGCACGATTCGTCAAACAATTCTATAAACTTTTTCAGGCTGTTTACTTCTTCTTTCAATTCAAATATTTCATGGAAATATTCTGAGCATGCAAAGGTATTATCGTTGATAATAATGCGCCAGTAACCCGCATGAGTAATGCGTTGCACAATGTCGAAGCGATATTCGAGGCGGTGCATTTCTTCAGTGAAGCGTTTGATTTCGCGCCTGATTTGCGCGCGCTCGAATGCGTATCTGATAGAGGAAGTAAAAACTTTTCCATCGAACTGACCTTTCACCAAAAAATCCTGAGCGCCCAGTTTTACTGTTTGAATGCCTAAGTCTTCATCTTGCAATCCGGTAAGTACTATCACTACCGCATCATTCTTCATTTCAAGAATAGATTTTAAGGTTTCGATACCGGTGCTGTCGGGCAGGTTGAGGTCGAGAATAATGACATCGAAAGAATTTTTGGAAAGCAGGTCGAGAGCCGTTTTTAAATATTCAGAATGAATAATTTTCGAACTGCGCAATGCGGATTCTTCCAAATAGAATTTCAACAAAAAGGCATCACCGGGATTGTCTTCAACCAATAAAATTTGCAGCGACTCATCCATAATCAATCTAATTTCGGGCGGTTAACAGGAATATGTGCTACTCTACACCAAAAGTCGAGCAGCATATTAAATTGGCGAACAAAAACTTCATAGTCGACCGGTTTGGAAATATAACAGTTGGCATATAAATTATAGCATTTCAAAATGTCCACATCAGACTCTGATGAAGTAAGCACTATTACAGGAATATGTTTGAGCTGGGCATCTGTTTTTATTTCTTGCAACACTTCAAAGCCATTTTTTTTAGGCAGATTAAGGTCTAATATAATTAGATTAGGCATTGTAGCATCGGCATAAGGCGGCTCACATCTCAAATATTTCATTGCCTGTTCTCCATCGGGTACAGCGATGAAAGTATCGAGCAAGGGATTATCCTTAATAAATTCCTGAGTCAGGCGCACATCACCGGGGTTGTCTTCTACAAGTAATATGTGGTATTTATTTTGTTCCGGCATAGCTTAGTTCTAAAGTTTATTTTTTCAATTCAAAATAAAAAGCGGTACCTCTACCGGGTTCCGATTCGAGCCAAATTTTTCCTCCGTGGCGCTCTACAATTTTTTTGCAAATAGATAATCCGATACCGGTTCCCGGATACTTTGTCCGCTCATTTAACCGCTGAAATATGACAAAAATACGGTCGAAAAATTTTTCTTCAATTCCGACACCATTATCCCTTACCGAAAATGTGAAAAATTTATCACTTTCAGAGAATTCTATTTTTATAATAGGCTTATCCTTGCTTCTGAATTTTATTCCGTTTTCTATTAAGTTTTGAAATAAACTGGTAATTTGAGAGTAGTCTGCTTTCACTACCGGAAGATTTTCATAAATAATCTGAGCATCATGCTCTAAAATGGAATGTTGCAGATTGAATTTTACGGCATGAAGCACATTATTCAAATCTACATTTGCAAACTTTCTGCCCTTTCGCTCTACTCTTGAATATTCCAAAAGGTCGTTGATGAGTTCCTGCATCCGTTTAACGCCATCAATGGCAAATGCCATAAATTCTTTTACATCGGGATTGAGCGAATTGCCAATTTTACGATCAATCAGATGCACATAGCTCGAAACCATGCGGAGTGGCTCTTGCAAATCGTGCGAGGCGGCATAGGCAAACTGCTCAAGGTCTTCGTTGGAGCGTTGCAGTTCGAATGCCTGCGATTCGAGCTTGGTTTGAATGGTTTTAAAGTCGGTTATATCGAATGCTATCAATAAGCCGGAAGTAATTTCATTTTTAGAATTGCGAATCGGGCTGATGTATATTTTATAGTAAAAATGATGATATCTTTTTTCGACAGTTATTTCTTCTCCGTTGAGCACCCGCTTGTAGTAATCTTCATATTCTTTGAATTCATGGTCTTCATAAGGAAAAAAGTTAGTGCCTTCCAGTTCGCTGAAAGATTTACCTTCCATTAAAGAAGTATCAATATCGTAGTCTTTGAAATTTTTGCCTTCAACTACTTTTATCACCAGATTTTTATCAAATACTATGACACCAATTTTAGGGATATTGCTGGCAATGGCTCTGTAAAGTTTTTCTGATTCTAAAAGTTTTTCGTCATTAGCTTTTCGGTCTAAGGCATTGGCAATGACCTGAGCTAAAATTTTAAATAAAGGAATGGCTTCTTCGGGCCAGAAATACTCTTTTTGAAAGGAAGCCATTACAAACAAGCCTACAAAATGTCCGTGTGTAATAATTGGAACAGCAAAGAGCGATTTTGCACCGCCTTCTTCCATAGCATGTTTCATTTTTTCGGCATGTTCGGGTATTTCATCGAGGCATGGTATGCCCAGGAATCCTTCTTTTTGAATAGTTTCTATCGCCCATGAAAAATCTTTAAAAGAAATACCCCCTAAGAAATGTTCCATGATGGGTCGACCGCTTTCTTCAATCCAATGATGCGAAAGATTCAGTTCATTTTTATTTTCATCTAATGAAAAAATATAACCCCTGTCGGAGCCTATAATATTGCAAATGGTTTGAATGGAGTAGCTGATTTCATCATCTACCACTTTTGATTCGATATTAATGAACCGCGATGAAATGGAAGTGATAGCCTCTTCTAATTTGAGTTTTATTTCCTGAATACGCTCGGTGTTGGCGCGCTCAATTGCCGTTGAAAGTATTTGCGAAATGGTTTTAATAAAAGTGACCTCTGATGGGGGCAGTTTGGTGCGCGACAAAGAAGTCATAAGCAGATAACCGATGCGATGATTTTTTTGCTGCAAAGGGCATACTAAATAGGAACGAATACCTAACTGCTTCAGCATATTTCTTTCAAGCGATTCTTCCGGTGTGTCGGAAACTCCGCTGGCAAGCGCATATCCGTACTTTTCTATTTGCTCCAAAGTCCAACTGAAATCTTCGGGAATATATTGGTCTAACGGGTAGTCGCCCTGCATGAATTTATCGTTGGGGTCGTGGCTCCAAACGTGGCGATATTTCAGTGAGCCACCATCTTCAAAAATACCAATCATGGCGCGGGTCATGTGCGTATTGGCACAGATGGTTTTTAGCGAATCCACCATTACCTCATCAATTTCAGAGTAACTGATGTTGAAAAAATCAACGGTGATGCGAGAAATGAGTTCGCTGAAACGCAGTTGAATTTTCAGGTTTTCTTCGGCTGTTTTTTGCTCGGTGATGTCGGAGCCAACACCGAGTATCTGTTTGTGTTTTCCTTCAGAATCTTTTATTGATTTTTTAAGGGTATGAAACCAACGTGTTTCTTTCATTCTTTTGTCGAAAAACTTTTCTTCTTTTACATGTTGTTTCAATTTTTCAGAAATAATTTCCAAGTCTTCTTTCAGGTGTTTTTTAGAGCGGGAGTTCTCTCCCATTAATTCAATATCGCTTTTTCCAATAACTTTTTCATAAGAAAGGCCGGTAACATCTATAAACCGTTGATTGACGAACAGATATTTTCCATATTCATCTTTTACAAAAATGAAATTCGGATTGGCATTAATGATACTTCTGAAATATTCCTGTTGATTCACAAGCTCGTTCTTTTTCGCATTCAACTCGGTGATATCTCTCGAAATGGAAGCGAAAAATTCCACCCTGCCTTCCTCATTTTTTTTGCAGATAAACGACTGAGATACTTCCATTACTTTGCCCGATGGTTTCACGAGCTTGAGTTCACCGGTAGAGGAGCCTTTTTCGAGGGCTTCAGGAACCAGCTGTGTAATTACTTTTTGCCATGAATCCGGTGTGTGAACGTTTTTAATATGAATGTTTTTAAAGTCTTCCGAAGCCATACCACTCATTCCGAAAGTATTTTTTGCAGCCTTGTTTACATAAAGTGGAACTCCATGAAAATCAACAATAACAACAATATCGGAGGTGGATTCCATAGCAGTAAACAAAATATTTTTGTCTTGCAATGCAGATTTTAATTCGCTTTCCTGATTTTTTTGTTGCGTAATGTCCTGATAGATTACCATCACTGCCAAAACATTTTTGGCTTCGTCAAAAAATGGAAAAGATGATACGTTGAGATAATGATGTTCGCCTGTGGCTTTCACCGTTACCGTCATGTCTTGTGTAACGGGTTTGCCTGTTTGTAATGTAATGGTTGAAGGTATGTTTTCAACCGTTACAGCCGCACCTTCTGAAGTACGCATGTCGAGCAAATTATCCCACTCTGATTCTTTTTGTTGAAAAAGAAAATGGGTGTAGGATGACAAAGCATCGTTGTAAAATATCACTTTTCCTTCTCGGTCGCGAATCACCACGCCCATACGAACGGTATTGAGGGCATTTTTCAATAACAGATTTTCTTCTGAAATCTTTAAAGGATTATTATTGTTTTGTTGTGGTTCAGAATGTGAAGAGGTCTTCATGAATTTGTAACGTAGTCGGCTTTGTTTGTGATAAAGTTATAAAATAAAAAAGCCCCAACTAAAAGGGGCTTCAATGTATGAATATATATTTTAAAAAAAATCAGTTTTTCCACTTAATGGTGCAGCCGATAGCTTTAGTTTCTTTGGTTTTAGGCTCTTTGCCATTCACTACCGCGCCAATGGCATCTTCTACATAATTCACTTTGTCTTTGTTGTTGCCTTCGGTATCGTTGTCAATGGACCCAATATAAACCACTTTCCACGCGCCTGTTTTTTTGTCGGCAGATAAAAGAAATACATGAGGGGTGCGCGCTGCGCCAAACATTTTGGCTACTTCCTGCGATTCATCGTGCAGGTAAGGAAATGTGTATTGAAGTTCTTTGGCGCGTGCTATCATTTTTTCGTAAGAATCGTCCGGCACCTTGGTGGCATCGTTGGGGTTGATGGCAAGCACCGGAAATCCTTTGCTTTTATATGCTTTATCTAATTCTAAAATGCGCTGCTCGTAAGCCTGCGAAAACGGGCAATGATTGCAATGAAAAATAACAATGAAACCTTTGGCATCTTTATAATCGGTGAGCGAAACCATTTTGCCGTCAACATTTTTTAGTTTGAAATTTTCTATGGCATCGCCTACTTTCTTCTGTGCGCTTACGGTGAAAACCATTGCACACAAAATAACCATCAAAATACTTTTCATAACATTTAATGTGTAAGGGGTTTAACAATACTTTCTAATTCATCAAAGTGCATTTGCCTTTCGAAAAACATCCGGGTATTGGTGGGCTGATGCACAATTAAAGTAGCGGGAATAGCGCCATTCCATGCTTTGCTCACTTTAGGTATCCAACTGTTATAGTCTGGGGCGTTGAGCAGTAATATCTGCGATTTAATCTGATTTTCATTCACAAACGGAATCAGTTTTTTTTCATACTGGCTTTTGAAATCCAAACTCACCAACAGCACCACCAGATTTGAAAATTCGTATTCCTCTTGCAGTTTTTCAAAGTCGGGCATTTCTTCCACGCAGGGCTTGCACCACGTAGCCCAAAAATTAATCACATACACCGTATCGTTCGATGGGTTTAATCGGGGAGCAAACTCCTTGAAGGTTTCAATCGGAATATCCTGAGCAGCAACGGAGAAGACAGCAATAAAAAAAACAAATGGGAGCAGAAGTTTCATGTTGAATGGATTATTCATTCAGCGCTTTGTTTACTGCTTCTATTACTTCTGTATCATAAACAGAAGTTTTGGGTGAAAACGAAGTAATGACTTCACCGTTTTTTCCAATCAGAAATTTTTGAAAATTCCAACTCACCGAGGCATTGGTGCTGCCATTAAGTTCTTTGTTGGTAAGGAACTGATATAAAGGATGAATGTCTTTGCCTTTCACCGAAATTTTTTCAAACAACTGAAAAGTAACGCCATAATTTTTTTCGCAGAATGTTGCAATATCCTCACTTGTGCCCGGCTCTTGACCTAAAAAGTTGTTGGCAGGAAAGCCTAACACTTCCACGCCTTTTTCTTGATATTCTTTGTAAAATTTTTCAATGTCTTTGTATTGCGGAGTAAGTCCGCATTTGCTGGCAACATTAATTACCACCAACACTTTCCCCTTGTAATCGGCAAGGCTTTTGGGCTTGCCCTCAAGCGTATTCATGGTGAATTGATAAATGGTTATGTCGCCTTTGGTATCGTAGGTTACAGCATCTTTCCCTTTGATGAGCGCGTAAATACCCGATACAATTCCTATAACAAGCAGTCCTATTAGCATCATTTTTTTCATGTTTTAGAGTTTTGAGATATTCAGTAAACCCTATAAATGTATAAAAGGTTTAGAGAAAGAGTGAAATTAGGTGAGAAGCTGTTAGCCTTTAGCTGTTAGCCATTAGCTATCAGATATGTTGAACTGTCGTTAAACGATTGTTTCTGCAACCTGTAAAAGCTACTTTATCAGCGTAACACTTCCCTTAAATCTTTCAATAGAAGGCTTTTTAAATTCCACAACAGCTTCCCATATCAATACGGAAGGGTCTAATATTTTTCCTTTAAAAGAACCATCCCAACTGCAAGGCACGGTGCTGTTCACGCATTCAAAAACTTTTTCGCCCCAGCGGTCATAAATTCTCCAGGTGAATTGTTTTACGCCTACCATAATCGGGAACAAAATATCATTCACGCCATCATTATTGGGTGAGAAAATATTGGGCATGTAGAAATAATATTCGCCCGGTTCCACTTCAATTCGAACGGTATCGGATGCGCTGCAACCATTGGCATCGGTGTAAGTAACAGTATAAGTGGTAGTAATTAAAGGTCGGGAGCCGGGATTCTGACAATTGGTATAGGTAAGATATTGTGCGGGAGTCCACGTAAATGTTCCGGTAGTAATATCGCCCGAAGCTTCTGCAAACAATTGCACCGAATCTAATTCAACGATCAGGGTATCGGGTCCGGCAATAACACTAACAACATTGAAGTCAATGATTACTTCATCGGTAGCGATGCATCCGTTGGCATCGGTAATGGTTACACTATAAGTGCCAGTTTCTTCTACCAAAAATGTCTGCAATTCAGAACTGTCCGACCATAAATATTCGGCTCCGGGAATGCCTGCATCTAACAAAACAGAACCATCATCGCATAAAGAGCGATTGCCTCCAAGGTTCACAGAAATAGGAGGGAAGCCACCCACCGTAACTTGTTGGGTGAACAAACAATTATTGACATCGCGTGCAAATACATTGTAATTTCCTCCGGCAAGGTTATTAAAGGTATTGTTAGGAGAATAATTCTGCCCGCCATTAATACTATACTGAAAAGGAGGTGTGCCGGAAACGGCATCTACATTCACCGTAATACTTCCGTTGATAATATTACAATCTGAATCTTCAGTGTCAACCGCAGCATCTAAAGAACAACATACGGGTCCGGCAGCAACAACAATATCGTCTGTAACAATGCACCCGTCTTCATCAGTTACAGTTATAGTATAAACTCCAGGAGTTAATCCTGTTATAACAGGAGTTGTTTCTCTGTTGCTCCACTCAAATGAAAGCGCTCCTGTTCCACCTGAAGAAGCAACGGAAGCAGTGCCATCACCCGCGCCCAAACAAGTTTCGGGAGTAGAAGTAATATTATCAATAACAGGCGCATTTAAGTTGGAAAGATTAACGGTAGTATCGAAGGAGCAATTCTGGTCCACATCAGTAACGGTAACTGAAAAATTTCCTGCGGAAAGTCCGGTTCGTATTTGATTGGTATTACCACCGCTCCAATTGAAAGTGTAATTTCCTGAGCCGGAAATAACAACGATAGCAATGGAACCATCATTGGCTCCGCAAGAGGGGTTTACAGTGGTGTAAGTGAATTCCAAATCGCAGCAAGGCGGACCTACATTTACCGTAGCCGAGCCAATAGCCTCACAATTGTTGGCATCGGTAACGGTAACAGAATATATGGCAGGAGCTAATCCTGTAAGTGTATTGCCTGTGCCCGGAACACTCCATATGGTTGTATAAGGTGCCGCTCCTCCTGAAATCTGAACGGTAACGGTGCCGTTATTATCGCCTGCACAAGTTTCGGGTGTAGCAGTTACTGAAACCGTTGGCGCATTAGGATTGGTAAGCGAAGCGGTTTGTATAGTTTGACAACCAGCGGCATCTACCACAGTAATGGTTACGGTTCCGGCAGGTAAATTCGGAATGGCTTGTGTAAGCGGCACGGGCAAATTAAAAGTTTGTTGCTGACCACCGGCATCAACCGTAACACTGTATGGAGGAGTTCCTCCAACTAATGCAGCAGTAATGCTTCCGTTGTTAGCTCCGCAACCCGGGTTTACTGCATTACTGAGTGTGAGTGTGGGTGCATTACTCGAATTGAGAATAATGGTAGTGTCACGCACACAATTGGGTTGTCCGTTGTCGGTAATAGTTACCGAATAACTTCCGGCAGAAAGATTATTTATTCCGGGAGTATTTTGACCATTACTCCATAAAAAAGTATAATTTCCTGAACCGTCAGTAATGTTCATGGCAATAGAACCATCGGAAGCGCCACAAGCCGGTTGCACTGCAGTTGCATTGTAAGTTAACACACAACAAACCGGTAAAACAGTAATCGTTACATCATCAGACGAGGTAACACAATTGGCAGTATCAGAAACCGTAAGCGTGTAAGTAGTGGTTTGAGAAGGACATACTTCAGGCGAAAGAGAATTTGAACCCGTCATATTTGTTGTAGGGTCCCAAACATAATCGCCTGTGTAGCTGATTTCGGGGTCATCGAAAACAATAGTCCAGCCGGTGAAAAATCCTTGTCCGAAACTGGCAGGGCTGTTGGCTAAAATTTCCATACTCCATACACCATTCGAACTGCATCCATTCAAATTGGAGAAAGGTTGATTGGGGGCAAAACTTCCGGTATAGGGTGGGGCAGAGGTTCCAATGTTTGTGGAGGATGCCATAGTGAAGCAGGTGTTAGTGTATCCATCAAATGGATTGGCGCTTGTGGTAACACCAGCCGGTACCAATACCATAACAGTTCCGTCAGGGCAGCGCACTCTTACAATCAAATCGCCTAAAGTTTGTTGTCCGGGAGGAAAAAGATTGAATCCGAAAAAGGTAAGATTGTTGATACAAATGCGATTAAGCATTCCCGGTTGAAGCGGATCATTATTTAATCCTGTAACATTGATATTGATAGATGTGGTGCCGCCAATTCCTGTTACAATGGGCGAAATTTCATTATTGGCATAAGTAACTGTTCTCGCTTCTCTTTTGATTACGGTTGCTTCGGCATTCAGCGTAATACACTCTCCTTCGCAAATAGTGGCATTGTCTCCGGCATCCACCCGAATAATCGGGTCATGCACTACCACCGTTATCTGGTCGGAACAGGTATTGGTTCCGTCTGTCATGCTAACGGAGTATGTGGTAGTTTGTCTGGGATAAATAGTGTTGGGGTTATTTCCTCCACTGCTACCGGTTCCATAACTGTAATTATCATGTGTCCATGTAATGTTGTAATTCGGGCTGTTGAAGAAAATCTGAACATTGTCAATCCCCCAGTGGTCATAGTCGGCACCCGAATCATTATCCTGAAAAAAACGAATTTGTACATTGTTGGCAATGGCATCAGGGGGTAATTGAAAACACCAGTTATTCCAGTTTACTAAAAGTGGGTCATTACCGCCATTAGGGTCGAAATAATGAACCGTTACCCAAGGTCCATTTCCAACTCTGTATTGAATATATACTCCTTCATCAGGCTCATCGGGACCTTCGCAAGGGGCGGCATTTCCCTGAGTGGCAAAAAGCATGTCAAAACAAATAGTAGCCCCGGCAGTAGCTGTAGTAAAATTATAAGGAAGCGTCCTTAATTCTCTCGGAACTCCCGAATTGTTGCCCATCCAGATATGAGGAGTGCCATCGCCCGGACTGCAAGGATTGGTAAATGTAGCTTGTTGAGTAAAATCCCAACCTGTCGGTGTTCCTGAATTAAAATTTTCCTGAAAAATAACTTGACCTTGTCCGTAGCCCGATGCCGAAAGCACCACAGGGTCGCCACATACCACATCCATTGGGTTTGCATAGACATTTATAACACATTGAGCTTTTAAGCCGGTCGTAACAGCCAATAGACAAACGAGCGTAATAAAAAATAACTTTTTCATTTCTGAAATAAGATTAGTTGGTGTTGACTGTGATTTTTTTCAATTCAAATTTTGTTAAAACCGATGCGTTCAGGTTCAGCATTTTTGTGAATATTTTCAAAGTTTTATCATTGTTCTCGCAAGAAGCCGTTTCGGTAGCTCCCGGTTGTAATTCAATCACCGAAATATGTTCAGGGCTATTGCTTTCGCAATTGGTGCATGTATCGTTGTACCACAATTCTTTTTTAAAAGAAACTTTCAATGGTTCTGATGTGAGATTCTTTACCTGCAACAGTAAATATTGTTTGAATATGCCGTTGGCAGCATCGTTACAATCGGTTTTGGTGTAACTAATTTCAATTTGGTTGTTGCTAAAATATACGGTTGGGTTTTGTGCCAACATTTGTAAGCATCCGAAAAGCGGAATAAGCAATAAGCAAGACTTTTTAAACATGATAACCTTCAGTTATTAATTGATTGTTAGAGAATGTTTGAATCAAAAATCGCGATTAACATTCAGAATTTAATTTTTTCAAGACCACAATATCCTAATTTACCTCCAATAAATACTGCACAGTATCAGGATTACGCTCCATAATCAGAGATTTACGATTCACCGTCAGCTTGCCGATAACCTCGTTGTTGTAGTGCCTGATTGTGAGTAATTCTACGCGATAATTTACCTGAACGTTGAAAGTGTTTTCCAACGCTGCAATCAACTCCTCTAATTTTTGTTTGTTGGTAGCATCTACTACAGCCGATAAACTGATGGCGGCATGTTGCGCCAGATTAATACGAAATGCATGACGGGCAAATGCTTCATACACCGTTACCAATACATCTTCAGCCATGAAAGAAAAATCTTTGGTGGAAAGTTCAATCAAAACCTGATTGCGTTTGAAAACAATAATCGGTGGAATGTCGGCAGACAACTGTCCGCTTTTAATAATGGTGCCTGCATTTTCTTTATCAATGAAAGAACGCACCCGCATAGGAATGCCTTTGTTTTGTATGGGCTTAATCGTTTTCGGGTGAATTACCTGAGCGCCATAATAGGTCATTTCAACCGCTTCGTGATAGGTTATTTCTTCTAACAAAACAGCATCGTCAAACAAGCGGGGGTCGCAATTGAGCACGCCCGGAACATCTTTCCAAATAACCAATTCTTCAGCTTCCAAAACAGCCGCATAAATAGCTGCGGTAAAATCTGAACCTTCTCTTCCGAGCGAAGTGGTTTGGTTGCTCAAAGTGCTTCCGATAAATCCGGGAGCCACCACCATTTTATCTAAAAGAATACCGCGCACAGTTTCGTGAATGAGATTGGTAGTTACATCCCAAATAATTTTTCCCTCACGGAAAGTCTTGTCGGTTTTAATCACATTGCGCGAATCGAGCCAATGAGTTTGAATTCCCGATTCCTGTAAATAGGCTGCTATGATTTTGGTGGAAAACAATTCACCGAAACAAATAATCTGGTCGTAAAGAAAATTGTAAACATCGGTGCGCGTAAATAATGGAATATCATACAACTCGCGAAACAAATCGCCCAAATCTTTAAATATAGGATGCGTTTCATCTGCAAATAATTCCTTCACGGTGTTGAAGTGTGCTTCTTCAATAGCTCTGATTTTTTCTTTGGCAACATCATCGCGCTTGTCGTGAAAAGCCGCAATCACTTCTTCTAATGCGTTGGTGGTTTTGCCCATTGCCGAAACTACTATCAGCAGTTTTTCTTCATTGTAGTTGTTAATGATTTCGCACACATTGCGAATAGATGTTGCGTCTTTAACGGAGGCACCTCCGAATTTGAAAACTTTCATCATTTTATTTATTAGCTAAGGTTTGTAATCCATTATTTGTTGTCGGCTCATGCGGCAAGCTATCCATTCGAGGTCGAGCGTTACGTTCAGTTTTTTGTAAAATTTAATGGCAGGCTCGTTCCATTCCAATACGTGCCAGCGCACCTGGTTGGCGTTGATTTCCTGGGCGAATAAAATGACTTCATCTATCAGTTTTTTGCCGATACCATATTGGCGAAATTTTTCTTCCACATACAAATCATCGAGATACACTAATTTTCCTTTCCATGTAGAAAAGCCAATGTAGAACAATGAAAATCCAACCAAATCGCCTTCAAATGCTGCCACCCGGCATTGATAAATGGCATTTTCGCCAAATCCGTCATCAAGCAGTTGTTGTTCGGTAATGGTAACTTCCTGCGGGGCTTTTTCATACAAAGCCAATCCATCAATAAGTTTTTTTATCTGCGGAATATCTTCCCTGACAGCCTTTCTGATAATAATATTCATTCGTTCGCTTAAAAAATGAGTGCAAAGATAAACGGGAAGTTGAAAGAATGGCTGCTGAAAATTATTCTTTCATGAACGGAATTACAGCTAACACAATAAGAATAAGCGCAGCAAGAATAATGATGAACCGAACGGTTTGATTCCGGTGCTTTTTAGCACGCTCCTCGTGCCATTGGTTTCTTCGCTCATCAAACGCATAACTGATTCGGGAACTTCTCATGGCAGCATCCCTGTCGGCTTCTTCGAGTTCGCGTTCAGCCTGAAGTTTTTTCAACCGTTCTTTTATTTCTTCCTTTACGGGGTCGAAATAAATGGGGCGGTAATTGTAGCCGCGAGGCTTCTTTAAATTGAAAAAAGAAATCAAAAAAGGCATGATGTAAAGTTACTCTTTTTTGAAAGAGGCAACCATTAGTAAACTCCTCAACTACTTCTTGTATTGTTCAATAAGGTCAATAATACAAGGGTCGTTTTTCATGTAGGGGGTAATATTAAAAAGGAGTTTATGTTTTTTCCATTCTTTCAGCAAACCGGTTTCTAACTGAAGCATGGCTTCTTTACGGTTGCCAATCTGATAATAGATAGCGCTTTTAGCATAATAAAATTCAGCGTTCCGGTCGAAAACCTCTATGGCATCATCGAGCGTATCAATGGCATTGCGGTAATCGAGCGCTTCAAACATAGCTTTGGCAGCATTAATCCAACCGGCTTTTTTCACCTGTTTGCCCGCCAGCGCTTTTTTATACATCACTACCGATTTTTCCAATTGCTCGCCTAAATAGTAGGCGTTAGCTAAAGCCAACATATATTCGTTGGTTTTAGGATTGAGTTTGTGTGCTCGTTCAAATGAGCCGACAGCATTTGAAATACGCCCTTCAGCCTGATAGCTTAAACCCATTTTATAAAAAGCAATATCGAAGTAAGGGTCAATTCCCGTTGCTTTTCTAAAATATTGACGGGCGCGCACGAAGTCTTTCATTTTGTAATAACACTCTCCGGCACACACAAACAACTCTTTATATGGTTTGGAAATTTCTGCTGCTTTTAGGTAGTATTCAGCCGCCTTTTCATAGCGTTTCATTTTGAAATAAATATCGGCAGCATCTTTATAGGCATACTCGTAGTCTTCGTTAATTGCCAAAGCAAACTCGAATGCTTCTATGGCTTTCTCAAACAAACCGATTCCTGAATAGGCATGAGCCAGATTAAACCATGCTAAATATGAATAAGGTTTGTCGTCAATCAATTTAGTGTGCAGCAAAATACTTTCTTCATATCGCTCTGTGAATTCCACACAAAACCACATGCGATTCAGCGCTTCTTCATTTTCGGGTTCAAGCTCTAAAGATTTATTCAAATTTTCGAAAACCTCATCGTACATTTCGCGCTCTTCATAAATATCGGCAAGTTCGAGATATAGGTCGGGAAGGTCTTGTGTGCTTGCCGTTTGCATAAAATCTTCGATGGTAGATATGGCTTTTTTAAAGTCGTGCAACCACATGTATATGTCTGCCTGAAGAAGGTAAATATTAATATCGCCCGGGTCTAAAATAGCTGCCTTGTCTAATAAATCAATAGCTAAATGGAATTGTTTAAAATCGAAAAGCAATTGAGCCTTTTTAACCATAAAGCCTGCTGAAAACGGATATTGAACAATGGCTATGTCGGCAACTTCGGAGGCACGCTCCAACTGATTATTGTCTTCGTAATATTCTATCAGTTGTTCAAAGGAGCTTTCTTCAAAGAAACAGGATTCCTTGCTGTTGCGTTGGCGCTCGTATTGTTCCACCAAGCCCGAAACATCTTCGTTGAAAAATTCGTCTTCAAATTCTCTCTCAAACATCATAGCGGTAGGTTTTATCAAATATATATCAATATTTCACGGAAAACTTCATGGTTAATTGTGGAGAATCAACATCCTTGTGTGCAAAATACTATACAGACATTTGCGGTGCAAATTTACCGCTTATCGGGCACAAAATATTTCCGAATTGGAAACTTGGTGGTAAGCGGTATGTGTCAATTTGTAATTTTTCTACAATACATATTGAAGTATTGTTATTCAGAATTCTACCTTAGTGATTGAATCAGTTACATTTCAAAAAATTAAGAGTCAATTTCTTTCCGTGATATATCGTAGTTTTGTCTTTCAGCATGGGTATGATTTTCTTGCGTGCTGTAATATTTATTTTTTGATTTTTTGAATTTTGAATTGAACTATGGGCTGTTTAAGTTGTGCTACCGATTCAGGGAAACCCAAGGGGTGTAAGAGCAATGGCAGTTGCCAAACCGGCTCTTGCAATAAAATGAATACTTTCGACTGGTTTGCTTTCATGCCTTTGGCATTCGGAAACGATGATTTCAATATACATGAAGTATCTTTTAAGAAAGGGGTTCGCAAGGCATTTTTTCGCAACGACAAGAAAATATCGGTGAATACCGGTGATTTTGTGGTGGTGCAGACCTCCACAGGCTTCGACACCGGAGAAATTTCTCTGAGTGGCGAGTTGGTGCGTTTGCAGATGCGGAAAAGGGGCGTGAAAGAAAACGATAAAGACATCGGCTCTATTCATCGTATTGCGGAAGAAAAAGACCTCGAACAGTTGAAGACGCTGCGCGATAAAGAAATTGAATCTATGATTCGGGCACGAGTAATCGCCCGCGACTTGAAACTCGAAATGAAAATCAGCGATGTGGAATATCAGGGCGATGGCAGAAAAGCTACGTTCTACTATATAGCCGATGGTCGAGTTGATTTTCGTGAGCTTATTAAAGTGTATGCCCACGATTTCAGAGTGAAGGTGGAAATGAAACAAATAGGCTCACGACAAGAAGCTGGCTTGGTAGGAGGCATTGGTTCGTGCGGAAGAGAACTGTGTTGTTCTACCTGGCTTACCGATTTCAAATCTGTTTCTACAGGTGCCGCACGCTACCAAAACCTATCTATTAATCTTTCTAAACTTTCGGGGCAGTGCGGCAGATTAAAATGCTGTTTGAATTACGAACTTGATACTTACATGGAAGCAGTAAAATTACTCCCTTCCGAAGCAGATTTTCTTCAAACTAAAAACGGACGGTTAAAACTTCAAAAAACCGATATCTTGAAGGGCTTAATGTTTTATGCTTATGAAGACAAATACGACAAGTTTTATCCGTTCACTATAGATCAGGTAATTCAAATGAAAGAAAATATTGAAAAGGGAATTTTGATAGATTCGGTTTATGAAATTATTGAAGAGGAAGTGAAAGAAGATAAGAAGGCTTATGAAGATTTGGTAGGGCAGATTTCGCTCGATTCGTTAGAGAAAAAATACCGGAAAAAGAAAAAGAAACGTAGCGGCAGCGGGCGTTTTGACAAAGGAGCCAAACCCGCACAGCAAACACCTGGCGCTCAACAGCCACCAAAGCCATCCACTCCTGAAGGGCAACAGCGCAATCGTGAAAGGCAACAAAACAAACCGCACGGTCGTTCTGACAATCGCAACAGAAACCGAAACAAAAATCGCGATAAAGATGATAAATAGCCGACCATATCTTTCAGATGTTTCAGTCCGAAATAATCCATTGAAATATTTAGCTGCAATGCTTTTGGTTGCACTTTCGTTTGCAGCGTGCAGCCCCAACCGCATTTATGAAAAAAATATCAAAATTCCCGACAACGTTTGGAATCTCGATTTCAAAACCTATTATGAAGTTGATATAGCCGACACGAATCTGATTTATCATATTTCGGTGAATGTGCGCCATACTAAGTTTTTTATGTTCAATAACCTGTGGATTATGGTTTACACCACTTTTCCCGATGGAACCACTATTTCAAAACGTGTTGAATTGCCTCTGGCAGATAAAGACGGCAAATGGTATGGCAGTTGTATTGGTGATATATGCGATGTGAATGTAACCATTCAGGAGCGCGCCTATTTTAATCAAATCGGCATACATAAATTCTCATTCGAACAGATAATGCGCGACAAAAGCTACAGTGTAGAAGCCCTGCCGGGCATTATGGCTATGGGTTTGAAACTTGAAAAGACAAGAGAAAGATAGAGGCATCATAGTTTCTTTCATTTAATGGAGTCAATTATTTTTTCTCTTTCATTGCTCCTTTCAATTACCCTTCATAAATCTCTATCCATTGTTTAGGAGAAATTTTTGAAACCAATTTTACGATAAGGTCATAAGGAATCGCTTCAGGTTTTTTGAATCGGATACAGCTTTTTCCCATATCTGTTTTTTTATTTGTTTGTTGAGTGTATTCAGACACAAACCACTCTAATAAATCTTGATTGGCATAAAGACCCATGTGATACAAAGCAATAAAATTTTTCTGAGAAGCAATACCGATAAAGGGCAATGACAATTTAGGGTCGCAATGATAGCCGGCAGGATATAAGGAATGCGGAACTACATAACCAATCGTGCCATAGTTCATTACTTCTGAAAAGCCGTTGGGAAGATTATCGTTGATGGTCAATCTTAATTTTTCCATAGCTTCTTTTCGAGCTTCGGGTAGTGAATCAAGATATTTTTCGGGGGAAGTTTCGGCAGATTGCATAAGAGCAGGTTATAAGCTAATGAAATTGCAGGTGGAATAAAAAAAACTATTTGTTTTCAGACAATACAGATAATTCGGCTGCCCACAAATCAAGTATGGCTTGAGTTTCAGACTCATTAAGCGAGTTTGCAACCTGATTTAAATTGCTTCTTTGGCTGAAAAATTTATCATGAATTTCGCCCAAACGTAAAGCTTCAGAATAGCGGGTATGCCCAAACGTAACCAACGAATACAAGGGCACAAATTTATCGGGATTTCGCTCGTGCATGGCTTTTTCAATTTTTTTACGAATAATGAAATTTTCGTCTGCCACAAGATCGCGCATTTCGATAAAATTTCTCAAAGCTAAATCGGCTATGGCATCGGCATCGGGCTTTCGCATATTTTGAAACTCCGGAAAAACATCCGCGAAATGTCCCTGATGCTTTTCCATTAAATCATCCAACACATCGCAATCTTCAAAGCCGCAATTCATTCCTTGTCCGTAAAAGGGAACTACCGCATGGGCGGCATCGCCCAGCAAACAAATTTCATTGTTATACACCCACGGAAAACATTTTACGGTTACCAACGATGAGGTAGGGTTAGATAAAAAATCTTTCGAAAAATGGGGCATGAGCGCTAATGCATCGGGAAAGTATTTTTCAAAAAATGCTACGGCATCATGTTCAGTTTTCAAATTTTCAAAGGCATATTCTCCCGAAAAAGCTAAAAACAAAGTAACCGTAAAACTGCCATCAAGATTGGGCAACGCTATGAGCATGAAATTTTTTCTGGGCCAGATATGTAATGCGTTCTTTTCCATTTGCCAATTGCCCGCAACATCGGGCGGAATAGAAAGTTCTTTATAGCCGTGTTCGAGATATTGCTGCGAATAATTGAATCTGTCGGTTTTTAAAAGTGCATTTCTAACAGCAGAAAAAGCGCCATCGGTGCCAAAAACAATTTGCTGAGAGCTGAAGGCTGAAGGTTGAGGGCTGATATCATTACTAAAATTAAAAGCTCCTGTATTAAGGTCAAACTCATTCAATCTATGTTCGAAGAAAAACTCAACTCCATCATATTTTTCGGCTTCATTCATGAGCAACTCGTTCAAACCGCCACGCGAAACAGAATTGATGAACTGCCCTTTTTTTCCGTAAGGCTGAAAATTGGTGGAACCATCCAAAGCATGAACCATTCTGCCGTGCATAGGAATGGTCATTTTTCTAACAGCCTCTTCCAAACCCACTTTATGAATCGCTTTCAGACCTCTGTCGCTTAACGCTAAATTGATAGACCTTCCGGCATCTACTTTTTTTTGGCGCATATCGGGTCTGCGCTCATACACTTTCACTTCATAACCCCGCTTAGCCATATAAATGGTCAGTAAAGAGCCTACTAATCCCGAACCGACAATCGAAATATTTTCTTTCATGCAATAAAATTACAAAAACAGAAGGGCGCAGTAATGTTCCAAAGTAATGGCATTCGAATATGAACTGCAACATTATACCTCATCATTCGACTTTATTTTAAAATCCTCTCCCTTTATCCCTCTCAGAGAGAGGGACAATTTGAATGAATGATTAAAAGGTTTATTTTTTCCATGCTCGGTAAGCGGCATACATCCCGCCTAATCCTGCCAGCATAAAAACCACGGCAATTACTTCTGCCTGCGTGGCATTAATACCCGAAATCCATTCGAGTTTGGTGTTGACCCGATACTGTTCTATAAATAAGCGTTCCATACCATTCAGCAGGAGATAAAGAGAGACCATAAATCCGGGTATCACGATTTTTTTCCTGATACTCCATAAAAATGCGAATAGAATTAAAGCCATTGTAGTCTCATACAAAGGCGTGGGATAAACAGGGTTTGCCAAAACATAACAATGCGTTTCTTTGCAGCCTTCAATAAGCACGCCTTCATTAATAATATTGTGCGGATAGTTTTGCGCCCAAAGCCATTGTGGTATCCAATCGGGTTTAGGATTCAGATTTTCAACGCCCCAGTCGCCATCGCCCGAAACCTGACAACCCATTCTACCAACACCATAAGCCAATATTAATCCGGGCGCTACCGCATCGGCTGCATGAATAAATTTGATGCCCTTGTTTAGAAGAAAAAAATAAGATGTAAGAGCTCCGCCAATTAAACCCCCATATATAGTAAGCCCGCCAAAAAAAGAGCCGAAGGGGTCATTTAAAAATTCAGAAAAATTTCCGGGAGATTCGAACAAATAAAAAATCTTGGCACCTAAAATGCCGCCTATGGCAGCCACTAGTGTAATATCACCGGTCAGTTCGTGCGGATGCACTTTTAAGATTTCTTTTTTAGGGGTTGTTGTTTTTTGTTTTTCTTTGTCGCGATACTTCAAATAAGCCAGCAAAGCCGCGCCCAAAATGCCCCCGATAATATTTCCTTCGGAAGATAAAATATAGGCTTGTGGTTGCGATGAAAAAACATCATAATTAAGTGCAATGCCCAAAATTTTAAAACCCAAAACGAAGCCCAGCAAACCATTCAAAAGTAAATCCATTGTGCTTGCACCTGCTCCTGTAACAATTTCTTTATTAAAAGCATGAACAAAACCTGCCAATTCTTTACGTTTGAGTTCAGAAGAAAGCACCCATGCAGCCACCAAAAATCCTAAAGCCACAAAAAAACCGAAACTGAAAATGGGAAGCGGAATATGAACACCAAAATGATGCGCTAAAAAATCGGAAAGAGTAGGATAACAACGCGAAAACATAAGGTGAATAATTGGATGGGCAATGATAGTGTAATTTTTCCGAACGTGTAGTTAAGGAAGGTGAATAACGCCATTAAATTGATGGCTCACGAATCTGTTTCATTTCTTCAGAAAAATCTACCGATGGCTCCTGAGCAAGAATAGTATTGATGCTCTTTAATTGTTCTGCAAGAAAATTTTTATGCGCTGCTGATTGTGGATTACGGGGGCGATGTTGCAATGCTTGCATCACTTTTTCTATTGAACCGATAATTTTTTGTGCCGAAGCAGCCATGCACGTTTGTTCAAACTGTTGCCATATATAGTCTATCGCCTGCTCATTCGGATGAATCATATCGGCAGCATAAAAACGATAATCGCGTAAATCGTCCATCATGATTTCGTAAGAAGGAAAATAATTTGCTTCTGAAAATTTATCGCTGAGTGCATGACAGGCCTCAATGAGTATAGATTTGCTCCATGAATTTTTTGCCGCGCCATATTTCAAATACCTCACAGGGCTTACCGCCAATATGAACCGGATATTCGGATGGTGCAGTTTCATTTTTTGAAAAACCTCCGATAAACTTTCTACAACTTCAGCAACACTCATGAGTTTTTGAGAGAAAATTTTATCGGGCATTTTGTGGCAATTGTTCACTACCCGATTAGTTTCATTTAATTGGTAATAATATGCCGAACCTAAGGTAATCAAAAGCACATCGGCTGTTTGCAGAAAATTATGCGCCTGTGTAAAAACAGTATTTATCTGATTTAGCGCTGTTAATTTTTCTGCATGAGAAAAATCGCTGTGGTGCTCATAACTGTTCCATTGTTCCTGATGAAAAAACAATTCAGTTTCGGTGTATGGCTGTTGTTTTAAAAGCCTTTCTAAAGAATGTGAAATAGAAAGCGGATTGTATGTAATACCATTCGGATTGCTGACTACCTGAAATTTTCGCTCAGAAAGTTTCTGAGCCATATTTACCGAAAAGCAAGAACCGATGCTGATAATTTTAGAAGCATAGCTGATGTTGAAGGAAGGTTTTTCGGGCTTAACGATGGTGCGGAAATCCATAAGAGTATGTTTTATGGATTTGTTTTTGAATCCTTATTTTCTTGCGAAAACCATCCGCTATACATCAGGTAATTATTGGCAATGCGCATCACTTCTCCTTCAAATAATTCTTTGCTGAGTTCTTTCACTTTTTTTGCCGGAACGCCCGCATACACGCTGCCGCTTTCCACTTTGGTTCCTTCTAACAACACTGCACCGGCAGCTATAAGCGAGTTGCTTTCCACCACGCATCCGTCCATCACAATAGCGCCCATACCTATCAGCACATTATCATGAATAGTGCAGCCATGCACAATTGCCCTATGACCGATAGATACATTGTTGCCAATATATGTGGGCGCTTTCTGATAAGTGCAGTGAATCACCACGCCATCCTGCACATTCACTTTGTTGCCCATGCGGATGTAATGCACATCGCCCCGCACCACTGCATTGAACCAGATGCTGCAATCATCGCCCATCACCACATCACCTACTACAGTGGCATTTTCTGCAATGAAACAATGGTTTCCAAATTTTGGGGCGATTCCTTTTACGGGGAGGATGAGAGGCATAGCTTATACTATCTTTGTTCTTCCTCAAAGTTATCTGATGTCTGTTAAATTTTGGTTGTTATGGTTGAGCTTTTTGTCGGCTCATTTTGCAGTGGCTCAGAATCCGGAAGCTGTTAAATCAAAATATCCGGTTAAAATTATTACTCACCGCGGAGCATCCGGACATGCACCTGAAAATACGATAGCTGCTTTTCGTAAGGCTATAGAAATGGACGCTAACTATATTGAGTTGGATATTCATTTGTCTAAAGACGGTAAAGTGGTGGTGATGCACGATGCCACTTTAAATCGAACCACGAACGGCACCGGAAAAATTTCAGACTATACATGGGACGAATTAAAATTGCTTGATGCCGGTAGTTTTTTGGATGAAAAATTTAAAGGAGAAAAAATTCCTTTATTGGAAGAAGTATTATTATTCACCAAAGGAAAAGCCATGTTGCTCATTGAAATAAAAGCCGATGCTGAAGGTAAAGCCTATCCGGGTATTGAAGAAAAAGTTTTGAGTATTATCAAAAAAAATGAAGCTGAAGCCTGGTGCGAAGTGCAATCGTTTTATGATTTTTCGGTGAACGCATGGTTGGCGCTGAATACCAATATACCCGTTCACAAACTGTTAGTAGGCAGATTGCAACCGTTTTATATTGACCACAAAATTCGATTCGGAAGAGTTTTCAGGAAATATTCAGAAGTGAATGGCATTAATCCTTATCAGGCATTTGCCAAAAGAAAAATGATAAGAAAAACACATCGAAAAGGTCATACTGCTTATGTATGGACTGTGAATGATGAAAATAAAATGCAGCGACTTATCAGGCGAAAAGTGGATGGTATAATTACTAATTATCCCGAAAAAGTGGTGAGGGTAATAAAATAATTTCAAATCTTCACCAAATACACTTTGCTCAATACCTCATCTCTGGTTTTCGGATTCAGGAATTCTATTTTCAGAAACTGCACTTTGTAATTTTCAAATGAATAAAATTTTTCGGGCTTTACTCCGATTTCGTTTAATACTGAAGGCAAATCTGCTTCGCTATACACCCAAAAACTTTCTCCTGCTTTTATTTTTTTCAAAATATTTTCTCTGTAAACAGGTTTTGGGCAGTCTTGTAAATAAAATTCAAAAGCATAGCTGTTGCGCTCAAAAAAATAAACTTGGTCGTTATTGACATTTTCTTCCTTTAATAATACTGACGCTTGTTTGCCTCCCTGATACTTGAGCAATTGCGGGTAGAAATGAATATTTAAAGTAAAGTTGAGTGCAAAAGCTGCCAAAACCGATGGAATCACAATGCCGTCAATAATTCGCAGATAGTAAAAATAGGCTGAAATAAGCAATACCGCGATGACTGTATTTACAAACCAGATGTTTTGATATGGAAACACTATAAAAAACAATAGTCCGGAAATGAGAAACGCAACACCAATAAACAACAATTGCAGATAGCGAAAAAACCGCGATATTTTTCGTTGTGAAGTTATCTGCGAAATAATGACTTCGGCAGTGAGAATGGCTAACAACGGAAACAAAACAAAGATATAATGAGGCAGTTTGTATTTAGATAAGGATAGCGCAATAAAAGGCAAAACAAAGCCTGCAAGCGTCATATATTCGGGCAGTGTTTTTCTTTTGATAAATGTTATGAAATAATCGCTCAAAGCATATAATGCAATGAAAGTCCAGGGCATGAAAGCCCAAACAAATGTGTGCACAAAATAAAAAGGACCCGTGTCGTTGCGCCAAACATTTTCGCCCGTAATGCGTCCGAAACTTTGAGTCCAAAAGAAAAATTTAATGCCTTCCCAACCATGCTGCACATACAAAGCCCAACACATCGGCAACAACAAAATGAAAACTATTCCCAAGCCGTAGAGCCATTCTTTTCGCAGAAAAAACGTCCATTTCCTTTTCAACGCGAAATGACCTCCCAAAGCCAATATTGGAATCATCAATGCAATCGGTCCTTTAGCCATCATTCCCAAAGCAATGAAAACAGCCGCGCCCATGTAGTAATACCATTTGCCTTTTTTGTAAAACTCGTAAATCAACCAGATAGATGTAATGACGCAAGCAGCCAATAAAGTATCGGTGCGCACATCGTGATTGAAAAGAAAATATGCCTGACAGGTATAGAGAATCAAAGCGGCAAGTGCGCCCACTCTCTTATCGTAAAGCAATGAGCCAAGCCGATAAACAGCCAACAAACTCAACAGTGTGAAAAGAAAAGAGGGCAGCTTATATGACCAGTTGGAAACTCCGAAAATTTTGAATGATAATGCCGAAAGCCAAAACAGCAAAGGAGGCTTATCGAGATATTTTTCGCCATGCAACTGTACCTGAAGATAACTGCCTGATTCATACATTTCGCGGCTCATTGCGGCATATTGTGCCGCATCCACATTCATCACATCAACGGTAAGCCCTGCCAGATACACAATAGAAATGATGCCGAACAATAATCCATAAAGCCGGTGTGAAATAAACAGCATCATAAGGAAAAAATTTTACTGCGATGATTGTTTGTCTTTTGTAAACATCTCTATCACGGCTTCACTTACACCTACATTGCTGAAGCCTCCATCGTGAAAAATATTCTGCATGGTAATCATGCGGGTATAGTCAGAAAACATCACCACACAAAAGTTGGCGCAGTCTTCAGCAGGTGCGTTTCCCAAGGGCGACATTTTATCTGCATATTCAAAAAATCCATCGAACCCTTTCACTCCCGAACCCGCAGTAGTGCGGGTAGGCGACTGCGAAATGGTATTCACTCGTACTTTCTTTTTCAAACCGTATTGATAGCCAAAGTTTCTGCCAATGGCTTCGAGCAACGCTTTGGCATCAGCCATATCGTTGTAACCGGGAAAACTTCTTTGAGCGGCAATATAGCTTAACGCCAATACCGAACTCCATTCGTTGAGCACATCAAGTTTCATGGCGGTTTGTAGCACTTTATGAAACGACAGTGCGGAAATGTCTAAAGTTTTCTGAAGAAAATCGTAATTCAATTCGGTGTATTCTTTTCCTTTTCTCACATTGAGACTCATGCCGATGGAGTGCAACACAAAATCTAATTTTCCGTCCAACACCTCCATAGATTTTGTAAAAACATTTTCGAGGTCTTCGAGCGAAGTGGCATCTGCTGTAATAACTTCGGCATTGCACTGCATGGCAAGCTCATTGATTTTTCCAAGGCGAAGCGCAACTGGCGCGTTGCTGAGGGTAAAAGATGCGCCCGCTTCTTTGGCTTTCAACGCCACATTCCACGCGATTGATTTTTCATCTAAAGCACCGAATATGATGCCCTTTTTTCCTGCAAGTATAGGTAACGACATATCTGAAATGTTATGCCGTGAAAATAAATAAATATTGGCAGTAATAGAGTTTTAATATCTCACACATCCATTTGATGAATATATTTTATGAGCGCTAAGGGCGAAGAAATTTTTAGTTTTTTGCAAATATTCTTTCGATGGGTATTCACGGTAAACGGACTGAGGTGCAGCATTTCGGAAATTTCTTTGGTGGAGCGTCCGGTTTTTATGAGGCGGATAATTTCTATTTCTCTTTCAGACAATTGCAGTTTTCCGGCAGTAGCAGCTTCATCGAGTTCGGCAACTTTTCCCGTTGCAAATGGCGATATAAAAGCATTGCCTCCATTCATCACATCGGTGAGCGCTTCCACAAAAACTTTAGTATCGGTTTGTTTAGGTATGAAACCATGAACACCTATTTCTATCAGCGCATTAAAAATTCTTTCGTCAGAATACATCGAAACGATAACAATTTTGAGCGAAGGATACTGAATCCGAATCATCTTTGCAGCTTCGATGCCATCCAACTTCGGCATATTAATATCGAGCATCAGCAAATCGGGTTGAACGAATTTCAGTTTTTGCAACAAGTCCTTTCCATTGTGCAGACATTCAATAACCTTGTAATCGGTGTATTGCACAATGATGTTAGACAAGCCGCTGGTCATCAACGGGTGGTCGTCAACTATAATGATGGTTTTTTCATGGCTCATAAGCAAGCGGTATTTCTATGATAGTGGTAGTGGCAAATTTGTTCGATTCGATATTTACCGTTCCTTTCAAAAACTCTACCCGCGAACGGATATTTTTCAGCCCGATACCATTCATGGCAGCATCGGGATTAAAACCTTTTCCGTTGTCTTCTACCAACAACTGCACATTATCGGGGTAATACAACAACTGCACTGTGGCGGTATTGGCTTCAGAATGCGAAACAATATTCCTGCACAATTCGGTGAGTATGCGGTAGAGATTTATTCTGATGTCTTTTGAAATATGATTCACTTCTTCGTCTATAATCAGAGTCCAGTGAATATTGCTGATGTTGTTGAGTTGATCTATATGATTTTTTACGGTATCGCTGAAAATACTTTCTTCAAAATCTTTGGGCAGCAACCGGTGCGAAAGATTTCTGATTTCATTGATGAGGTCGTCTGCCTGATTTTGCATAATAAGAAAGCTGTTGTTCAGTTCTATGTTTTTAAATTTTTCCTGAAACAGGTGCATCTGCCTGTTGATGTATAATCGCAGAGCCGCCATGTTACCATTCACACCATCGTGCAGTTCCTGTGCAATTCTTTTTCTTTCAGACTCCTGAGCGTTGATGACATCGGCAGTAAGTTTTCCCTGAATGGCATTTTTTTCTTTCAGCAAAGAAATATTTTCCAGCCGCTCGTTGAAAAAACGTTTAATGGTGAGTAAAGCAAGCGTAATGATGTGAAAAGTGAATGCCAATAAAATACCGATGTGCATTATCAGTTGTGTATCGGCACCGGTGCGGTATCTGAAAAAAAGAAACATCAGAACTAAAACCAAAAACACAAACAGCGAAGCTGCGTAAATTTTTATTTCGCCATTGTCGCGAAAAAGGATATACAGACTTCCGCATAATAACAGTAGTGTAATCCACCAGTTATTGGCAACACAAAACAATCGGGAAATTTTAAGAATGAGCAAATAGTTGTCGGTTTCAAAAAGCAGGAAATGCACCAGCAAAAACTGCAATACACTTATAACGGCTACAATGGCAGAGTAACTAAAAATTTTATCTAAACGCGAATTTTGATTTACATAATAAACAAACTGCCGAAACAAAACGAGCAGCAGGATATATGCTATTGCCGTAAGAGCCAGCAGCGGAACATGACTCCACAGCGCATAAATGCTTTCGGGAAGTATGTAGGCATCTACACCATAGAGATGAATCGTGTATAACGAAAAAGTAATAATGAGCAGCCACTGCCACAAATAGTTTATTTCTCTGAAAACAAAAAACAATAAAAAATTGAGCAATGCCGTAAGCAGAAATATGCTGAAAAAAGAAGCGATGATGGCAGTGGTTTTGGCATCGTATTTCAGCCATTGTTTTATTTCTTTAATGTCGTGGTCTAAGTAAGGGCTTTCAACAGATGTTTTGTTTATTTCCACCATTAGTTCAATAATTTCTTCCGGTTGCATTTCGAGCGGAAAACTCAATGCCTTGCCTGTGAACGGGCGTTGAGAAACGGGTAAATGCACGGAGTTTTTATATTTCAACTCATAATCTCCAAATGCATTTTTCTGATACAGGCGCAAATAATTGCTGTTTTTGTAAAACGACCACAAATAAGTTTGTTGCTTATCGTCCATGTTTTTCAAAACCAAATGAAACCAATAAGTGGCTTTGCCGTGCCCGGTATTGAACGGGGCATCTTTCCATTTCTGAAATTTACCTGAAGCAAGCGCTTCGGCAGCGGCATCAACAGATATGTAATCGCTGTCAGCATCTAAAAAAGTAAAATATCCATTCACGCTTTCATGTACCGCACCTGCAACTCGCATGGTATCGGCAGCCGAACTCCACGAAGGCGTTGTTATTTGCAACAGAGCGACACAAAATAAAAAGAGGATATTTTTTTGCACACACGAAATTAAGCATACTCATGCAGGGGCAAATACCTAAGTGTAGGTATTGAACAACTTCAGTAATTCATATCATTTTGCAAAAGAAAAATTAATGCTCAGAAAACAATCAGGTTCACTTAAACTAAACTCAAACCCCATGAAAAAAATCATCTTAATTGCATTATTACATCTAAGTATAATGCCGATTATTAAAGCGCAAATCACCATAACCCAAGCTGATTTTTCTTTAACCTCACAAGCCTATACCTCCCTTAGAGATACTTCTTCTTTTATTTCTCCGGGCAATGCAGGCGCTAATCAAACATGGGATTTTTCTTCATTCACATCAGGAACTACTCAGTCTTACACACAAGATTTTGGCGCCAATAATGCTCATCCCGAATTTCCCAATGCCAATTCGACACCATGCGTAATGAATGGTCCAATGGAGCTTTGCGCCTATTATGAAATAATTGCAACCGGCATGTATCATCATGGAAGCACCTTTAATATAGATATGACTGCGCCCAACTATTTTAGAGGAACAGTAACATATACTCCACCGGTGCCGGAGTATTCTTTCCCATTGACTTATGGCACTGTAGATTCTATGGGCTTTTTGCAAGAACAACTCAATGTTTCTAACCCGCCACAAAGTGGAGCCGATTCAGTTTTAATTCGTTCGCACAATACAAGAAAAGTAGAAGCTGATGGTTGGGGAACACTCATTACCCCACTGGGCACTTACAATGCATTACGACTAAAAATTACCGAAACTGAAATTGATACTCAATGGGTGCATATTCCCGGTTCAGGATGGCAAGTGGAATATGAACATGTGATGAGCGGACCGTTTGTCAGCTATCAATGGTTGGCAAATGGAAATAGCGCTGTGGTTGCCTTGCTTAGAGAAGACAATCAATCATGGAGATATAATTTCATTACCACCGGCACTACTGCTCCTCAAACGCCTGCTGCACCTACCAACCTCACTACTACTGTTTTCAAAACACAAGATGTAAATATTAGAGTTGAATGGACTGACAACGCCAACAATGAAGATGGATTTAAAGTTGAGCGCAGCGAAGACGGAACAAGTTTTACAGAAATAGCTGATTTGGCTGCCAATACTGTTCAATATGAAGATTTGCAGTTGAGCGAAAACACTACCTACTACTATCGTGTGCTGGCTTACAATACCAATGGCGCATCTCTATTTTCAAATATTGCGCAAGCCACTACAGGAATATCAACCGGTATTGATGAAAAAATAAGTGCTATAAAAGTGTATCCCAACCCTGCATCAGAATACTTTACTATAGAAATAAAAGGAAAAGAAATGCTATCAGGAACCAGATTGAATTTGATGAATGCAGTAGGACAAATCATAAAAGAAGTTGCTGTGAATGCTTCCACAACCAATATCGGGTTGAGCGATATTCCTTCAGGATATTATTTCTATCAAATAATTTCACAACAAGAGGTTTTACACTTCGGAAAATTTGTGAAAAATTAATTAACCAACTAATTCTGATAAACATGAACTCTAAAATTCAAAACAAACTGCTTAATTTTTGTTGTGTTACAGCATTTCTTACCATGCCCTTTATCCTTTTCTCTCAGCAGAAAACAGAAAAGATTCACGCAGTTTCAAAAAAAGCAGTGAAAGGATACATGTTTGAAGCAAGTTTAAACGATGCCGGAAATCTGGAAGTGGTTTACAATATTAAAGCTGGAAAAGACCAGGTAGTGCATGAGGTGTATGAGTTTGATAAATCGCTGAATTTAATCGGAAGTAAAGAAAAATCCGAATACAAAACCCGATACGAACAAAAGCCGCAAAAAACGATTCAGCAGGTTTATGCAACGGTGGGTGGAGGCACATCATTCACCATTCTCAGCACCAAATTGAACCTATACACACGCACGGTTACCAAAACATGGGACGTTGAAAAGCAACGCTATGTAAGCAAAACTTCCAATCAGAAAGAGATAAAACCTAAAAATGCCGAGAACAGAACTTTCAATGGAAATGTTTCTTACAAAGGCGCTGACGGAATACTTTATCTGTTGGTTTCATCGCCCAAAACCGATAATAAAAACGATAAAAACAAAGAATACAGTTTTCTGAAAGTAAGTCCCAATATCGATTTGAAAGAATTTCCTATCACCTTCGACCGCCAGCATGTGCTCACCTATGCGCTTTCAATTCCAAAAGGAAAAACTAACGATGATGAAGATGATGATGACAACATCAGCAACCACGATATGTTGTTTGTTTTTGCTCCGCTTTCTGGCAATCTAAAAGAATACACTTTCATACAGTTGGATACCGAAGGAAAAGAAAAGCACCGCTACACAGTAAATGTCCCAAAATCTATTATGGCAATTACCGCTCACAATACATTGGCAGATGGCACTGCCTATTTATGTGCGCTTTCTGTTGAAAATAAAGGTAATTTTGAGCAAATACTCGGAGAGTATGCGCCCATCATTAATCCATCTTACTTGAAGTATGGCACACCGAATTACAGAATGGAAACGTATGAAAGGAAATTGGAAAAAACCACCTTTTCAGATTTTTTGGTTTTGAAAATCAAAGACGGAAAACTGCAATGGCTGAACACCACGCCTATCAGTGATTTTAAAGCCAAATTGAAAACTCCACCTGCTCAAAAATCAGGCTATTCTTATGAAGGCAAAAGATTTGTCGTAAGCAATTTTTACACTACTCCCGATGAAGGCTTTATCATTACCGGACAGGTTAAAGTTCCGGTGTTTAAACCCGAACCGAAAAATATTCAATACAAAGATTTGGTATGCCTGCGCATAGACAATCAGGGCAAAGTGGTTTCGCAATTCAGCTATAAACCCAATACCGATTCGAAAAGCATCATATTCCCCATACCACAGGAAATGATAGCGGGCAAAAACAAAAATCATCTTTACTGGATAAATTATGAAGTGAAGGCAGTAGAAGGATATTCTTCATTTTATAATGCCTATCATGGTATCAAGACTTTTTACGCTAATTATTATCCATCGGTGGGAAGAATAAATATTCAAGACAATACCATCAGCAATTTTGATGTGATGGGCGGCAGAAAATTTTTGCTGAACAGAAGAAACGCCTTTGTTGACATTCCTTCGGAACACAGCAGAATATATATTGGTGAAGACAAAAAAGGAAAAATTTTGTTGACGAAATATGTTTTTGATTAGATAGTTACTGAAACACCCAAAGCAGAGTGATAATGTTATTGAATGAAGACGGATACGGTTATTGTATCCGTCTTTTTTAAGTCTTATTGTATCTTTCATGCTTTCATTGGTTATTATAACATTATCCCCCTCGCCTTTCGGGCACTCCCCCTTTGAAAGGGGGAGTGGCTCACGCGTCATTGCTCTGATTGAAATGAATAATCATACTAATCATTGAATCATATAAATCATAGTCCAGACAAATTACTTAACTACAAACCTTGGAACAATAGGGGGTCGTAGCGGACGCTCCGACCAGTGGGGGTAGCGGGGCGTGTTACTTGGTTGTAGTGCGTGCTTTTTATTTCTCTTGTGTAAATAAGTCGCTTAAGTATTTGAATTTGTCAAAGTCAACAAGCATTTGAATTGTGAAATCGTTTGGATATTCTTTATTCAGTTTGTAAACTTCTTTTTGTCCTTCTGTATTGTTACTAAGTAATAAAAGCGTTTGTGCTCTATTAACTCTATTAGCTTTCTTGTTCTTGTTTGACTTGGCAAGTCGGGAATCGTAAATTTCAATTGCTCGCAGATATTGTTCTTTTGCTTTGTCTGTTTGACTTGTATAATCATAAAGCATCCCAAGCATAGTTACTGCTTCAGCAAAATCGGGTTTAGCATATACTCCTTGCTCTGCAGAATTGATTGCTTGGTCAAAGTCATCTCTGGCAATGTATATATTCACTTTATTATTGTGAGCAACATAATAGGTTTTATCAATTTTTGTTGCTTTGTTCAAGAGTATTAACGCACTATCGGGATTACTGAGCATTATCTCAGCAGCTCGATTGCTCAATTCAATGGCTTCCTGATTATAATTGGTCTTTGTCTGTGAAATGCATGAAAAAATCAAAAAAGTCGCAACAATCAATATGATAATGTAATACTTCATTTTGTTGATAATTTTGAATGCGCTACAACTTATTTATAGAGTAGTCTTTCCTCAAAAAACTTCCTTTCATCTACTCTTTTACGAATATAGGAGGAAGTTTTTTGTCTTCACTATTGCCCTTTTACTTTTATGTCTAATCCGCTTTATGAGGGTTCCCGCAAAACAACGCACATAGCTGTGGTTACTCACAACCTTATAACTTTTCAACTTCTTGTCTCTAATCAAAACAGTAAGGAATAACCTTCCTCTAGCCCAACACCAATACCCAAAACCACACAAATCATTGTCCCTCCATCTGCATTTTTCAATTGTAGCCTTGAGATAAATTGAGCAACTTTGCCCACCTTGAATAGGGTAAATGCGAGTAGTGAGAATTGAGTAGTGAGTATTAAGTAGTGCTCATAAAAATGAATTTCATTTTGAAAAACTTTATACCCGAAAGTGTAAACTGATAACTAAAAACTTCCAACTTATTATGTCAACAAAGACCTCGAAAGCAGAAATAGAATTTAACATGAATGAAGATGCCATGAAACTGTTGGTGGCTCAAATGAGAAAAAAGTTAGACGCTATTTATCTCGGTGGCGGCAATAAAGCCATTGAAAAGTTGCACGAAAAAGGCAAACTTACTGCCCGCGAGCGCATCAGTTTGTTAGTAGATAAAGATTCTGAAGCAGTAGAAATTGGCGCTTTTGCAGGGTACGAAATGTATGAAGAATATGGCGGCTGTCCTTGCGGTGGGGTAGTGGTGGTGTTGGGTTATGTGAGCAAACGTTTGTGTGTCATTGTTGCCAACGATGCCACAGTGAAAGCCGGAGCATGGTTTCCCATTACCGGCAAAAAAAATCTGCGCGCTCAGGAAATTGCCATGGAAAACAAACTGCCCATTATTTATCTGGTAGACAGTGCCGGAGTGTTTCTTCCCTTGCAGGACGAAATTTTTCCCGACAAAGAACATTTCGGTCGAATATTCCGCAATAATGCCCGCATGTCGTCCGAAGGAATATTTCAGGTGGCAGCCGTGATGGGCAGTTGCGTGGCAGGTGGCGCTTATTTGCCCATTATGTCTGACGAATCTTTAATTGTTGACAAGACCGGTTCCATTTTTCTTGCCGGACCTTATTTGGTGAAAGCAGCCATAGGCGAAGATGCCGACCAGGAAACTCTCGGTGGCGCTACCACTCAAAGTGAAATTTCTGGGACGATAGACCACAAAATGCCCGATGATAAATCTTGTCTGGAGCGCATCAGAAAAATAATAGGCACTTTGGGCGCACGTCCTACTGCCGGATTCGACCGCATAGAATCGAAGAAACCTGCCAAAGATGAAAAACTGCTCAATGGCTTCATGGCTGAAAATAACTCGAAGCCTTTCGATGTGCAAGGCATCATTGACAGCGTGATTGATGCCGATTCGTGGGTGCCTTTTAAAGAGAACTACGGAAAAACTATTGTGTGTGGTTATGCCCGCGTAGATGGCTGGTCGGTGGGGATAGTTGCCAACCAAAGGAAAGTGGTAAAATCTGCTAAAAACGAAATGCAAATAGGTGGTGTCATCTATTCCGATTCAGCCGATAAAGCTGCCCGGTTCATCATGAATTGTAATCAGAAAAATATTCCTTTAGTATTCCTTCAGGATGTAACGGGCTTTATGGTGGGTTCGCGCTCGGAACATGGAGGCATTATAAAAGACGGAGCCAAATTGGTGAATGCCGTGTCGAATTCGGTAGTGCCGAAGATCACCATCGTTACCGGGAATTCTTACGGAGCCGGCAACTATGCCATGTGTGGCAAGGCGTATGACCCGCGCTTTATTTTTGCCTGGCCCACCGCCAAAATAGCGGTGATGGGTGGCGACCAAGCTGCCAAAACTTTATTGCAAATACAGGTGGCTTCGCAAAAAGCCAAAGGCATGGTAGTTTCTCCCGAAGAAGAACAGGAATTACTTTCAAAAATTAAGGAAAGATACGAGCGCACCACCACGCCTTATTATGCGGCTGCCCGTTTGTGGGTGGACAATATTATTGAACCGATGCAAACACGCAAATTGATTTCGATGAGCATAACCGCTGCCAATAATGCTCCAGCTGAAAAGCCTTTTAATGTTGGTATGTTGCAGACATAATTTATTTTTTTATCCTGTTTGCTGAAATAAGCTTTTCCATATTCCATAAGATATCCTTTTCGGTCGGCTCAGGCATATCGGTTGCTATCAAGTAAATTTTTGCTTCATTAGTAAGTGCGTTCAGATGCTTTATGCAAATGAAGCTTTGGTTATCGTAATTTTTACAATCAGATATACCCCGGTCTTATTTTTTGATTTCAGCATACTTTGAGTTATTCAATTGACCTGTTTTTATTCAAAAAGCATGTTTTAACTTTAATTTGATTATCTTGTGCCATTATTTACATTAAACACAATTACAATGAAAAAAGGAAAAGTTAAATTTTTCAACAACACAAAAGGATTTGGATTTATCAATGACAACGAAACAGGCGAAGATATTTTCGTTCATGTTTCAGGCTTGAAAGACGACATTCGCGAAGGCGATGAAGTTACTTTCGATGTTTCTAACGGTAAGAAAGGCTTGAATGCAGTGAACGTTCAGATTGCATAATCAGTAGGAATTCATTTTGTAAGAAAGCCGCCAGATAAACTTCTGGCGGCTTTTTTTATTTTAATATGCTCTTGCAAACACCACACGCTCTTTTGATGGATTTCCGGTAAACACACATTTGCCGATTTCCTGTTCATTGTTTAAAGGAACGCAGCGAATAGTGGCTTTAGTTTGCTCTTTAATTTTTTCTTCAGTTTCGGCAGTGCCGTCCCAATGTGCTAAAACAAATCCGGCTTTATTCTCAATAATGTCTTTAAACTCATCCCAACTATCTGCTTTATGGGTGTTTTGTTCGCGAAAATGTAAAGCCTTAGAGTAAATATTTTTCTGAATATCATCGAGGAGACGAATAATATAATCGCCAACTCCTTCAAAAGATTGTGATGATTTTTCTTTGGTATCTCTGCGCGCTACCTCAACAGTTCCATTTTCCAAATCGCGCATACCGATGGCAAGTCTCACGGGTACGCCTTTCAATTCATATTCTGCAAATTTGAATCCGGGTCGTTTCGAATCGTCATCATCAAACTTAACGGTGATACCTTTTGCTTTGAGTTCTTTCAGCAACGGGTCTATCTTTTCAAAAATTTTGGCAAGGTCTTCCGCGCCTTTGTAAATCGGAACAATGACCACATGAAGCGGAGCTAATTTTGGTGGCAATACCAAACCCGAATCATCGCTGTGCGCCATTATCAAGGCGCCAATCAAACGGGTGGAAACGCCCCAACTGGTAGCCCATACATATTCCTGTTTTCCTTCTTTATTTAAAAACTGAACATCGAAAGCCTTAGCAAAATTTTGTCCTAAGAAATGTGAAGTGCCTGCCTGAAGCGCTTGTCCGTCTTGCATTAAAGCCTCGATACACAAAGTTTCTTCGGCTCCTGCAAACCGTTCATTCACCGATTTTTTTCCTTTCAAAACAGGCATTGCCATCCATTCTTCGGCAAATTGAGCATATATACGAAGCATCTGTTCTGTTTCTTCCATAGCCTCCTGAGAAGTAGCGTGTGCCGTATGTCCTTCCTGCCAAAGAAATTCGGCTGTGCGCAAAAACAATCGGGTGCGCATTTCCCATCGCACCACATTTGCCCATTGATTAATAAGCAAAGGCAAATCGCGATATGATTGAATCCAGTTTTTATAGGTATTCCAAATAATAGTTTCGGAAGTTGGGCGCACAATCAGTTCTTCTTCCAGTTTTGCTTCGGGGTCCACTATTACGCCTTTACCATCGGGCGAATTTTTCAGGCGATAGTGGGTTACTACGGCACATTCTTTTGCAAAGCCTTCTACATGCGCAGCTTCTTTACTCAAAAAACTTTTTGGTATAAACAAAGGAAAATAAGCATTCACATGCCCTGTGTCTTTAAACATTTTATCTAACGCATCACGCATTTTCTCCCAAATAGCGTATCCGTAAGGTTTTATAACCATACACCCGCGAACGGCAGAGTAATCTGCCAAGCCACCTTTAATTACTAAATCGTTATACCATTGGCTGTAATCCTTATCGCGGGGAGTAATTTCTTTGCTCATTGTGTATGAATATGATTGAATTGAAAGGCTGCAAATTTAGACTGAATTATTCAATCGGTTATTTGTCCATTTTTCCAATCGCATTCGAGATGAAAAAGTCTTGTCTTGAAATATGTTAACCATTTTTGTTAGGAAATGGCTTTTAACCTTCTTCCTAATTATCCTAACCCCTCACCAACTAATACTCTATCCCATTCTCCTTATTCAGCTTCTCATAAGCCGAAATGATGTGTTTCACTAAGCGGTGTCGAATCACATCAGATTCTTCCAGATGAATAACCCCGATGCCGTCAATATCTTTCAGAATATTAATGGCTTCCATTAATCCCGATTTTTGGTTTTTGGGTAAGTCCACCTGAGTGCGGTCGCCTGTAATAATACATTTGGCTGAAGGACCTATACGGGTCAGAAACATTTTCAATTGCGAGCTGGTGGTGTTTTGCGATTCGTCTAAGATGATAAAAGAATGGTCTAAAGTTCTGCCGCGCATATATGCCAATGGCGCTACTTCGATAATGCGGTTCTGCATATAGTAACTCAACTTTTCTACCGGAAGCATATCGTCTAAAGCATCGTAAAGCGGGCGCAGATAGGGGTCAATTTTTTCTTTCAAATCACCGGGCAAAAAACCGAGGCTCTCACCGGCTTCCACAGCCGGGCGCGTGAGAATAATTTTCTTCACCAATTTGGCTTTCAACGCGCGCACCGCCAATGCCACGGCAGTATAAGTTTTGCCTGTTCCGGCAGGACCTAAAGCAAAAAGAATATCGTTTTGCTCCGACATCTTCACCATCTTGCGCTGATTTTTGGTTTTGGCGCGCACCAACAATCCGTTCCTGCCATGCACCAACACATCATCATCAAATTCAGGTTCTTTATATTCCGGCTCTCCTTCGGGAATGAGTAGTTGTTGCACCGCCTGATTATTCAGATGCCCGAAGCGTTCGGTCATTTCAATCATGCGCCCTATTTTTTCTTCAAATCGCACAATTTCTTCTACGTTTCCTGAAACCTTTATTTTATTTCCTCTAGAAACTATTTTCAGCTTCGGAAATGCGTTTTTCAGTAGGGTAAGTTTGGCATTGTTAACTCCGTAAAACTCCAATGGGTCAATGCCTTCGAGATTAATAATTACTTCGCTCAAATTTTAGGTTAATTTTGTTCGTAAATCTATCCAAATTTATTGATACGTGAGCGCAGTGATTACACTTATTACCGACACCGGAGACATTGATTATTATATCGGTTCCGTTAAAGGAGCTATTCTTTCGGAATGTCCAGGCGCGCAGATTATCGAGATTTCAAAATCGGTTAAACCATTTCATATTGATGAAGCCGCATATTTGCTTAAAAATTCGTGGCTGCATTTTCCTAAAGGAACCGCCCATATTGTGTTGGTAGAAAATCGCACCGTTACCGCTCGCAGAATTTTAATTTCGGAACACGAAGGGCATTTTTTTGTTGCGCCCGACAACGGCATTTTCAGTTTGCTTTTTGAAGATAGAAATCTCAAAATTTTCGAGTTAGATAAGAAAATCATCAATCCCGAAAACCTGCCCATGCCTTCGCGTATTATCATGGCGAAAGCGGCAGCTCGTTTGGTAACGGGGTTTCACATTGGCGATTTGGGTCATTTGAAAGTAGATATTTTCAGAAAACTGGAAAAGTCTCCGGTGATTACCGATAATGCCATTCGAGGCTCCGTGGTGTATATAGATGCCTATCACAATGTCATTACCAATATTCGCAAAGATCTTTTCGAGAAACAGGTGCAGCAGAAAAATTTTTCTATTGCATTGAAGCGTTTGCGCAGAATCAGGGAAATCGGATATGTTCCCGAACTATACGGAGACGGTCGTGCCGACCATATTTCAGAAATCAATAACGACTACAGCGATGTGTCCGAAGGTGAAAAACTATGCTTGTTTAATTCCAACGGCTATCTGGTGATTGCCATTAACAAAGGCAATGCCGCAGGGTTGTTGGGCTTAGATTTGGATAGTATTGTTCAGGTGGAAATTTTGGAGTGAAATTCAAATGAAAGCCCATAACCGAAATATAATGATAGTTTAAGTTTTTTTGACTATTCATTTAGATGCAATTTATTCACTGCTGCTTATGTACCAGCTTTACCATCATACAATAGCTGCGATGTTCTTTAGTGTAGAACGATACGATGTCCATGATAGAATATATGAGCTTGAGACCTAAGCCGCCTTTTTGTTTGTCTTTGATGATTTCTTTAAGGTCTTTGGTAATTTTTTCGTCTTTCATTTCTTTATCGAACATGCCGATATCGCTGATTTCAATAAGTATGCGCTTATCGTTTATGTCAAGGTCGAGTTCGATGGTGCGCGAAGGGTCGTTATCGTTGCCATGAATAATGGCATTGGCCACAGCCTCGTCTATAGCGAGCACTACTTGATTTTTTTCGGAATCAGAGATTGCCACATTTTTCAAAAACTTGTTTAAAAAGCTTCTGATTTCTTCCTGCGCCCCTCTGTTGCAAACGGTAGTTAAATTAGCTTTCATCCAACATCTTTTTTGCCATAGTTTGATCGGCCGTGATAGTCATCACATCCTCCAACCCCAGTATCTTAAAGATTTGGCGCACACTGTCTTCCATTCCGTAGAAAATAAATTTTCCACCATTTCGATTTAAGTCATCGAGATGTGAAATAAAAACGCCAAGCCCGGCAGAAGAGATATAACGTAGATGAATGCAGTTGATGCATATCTTCGTTTGTCCGTTCCCGAGGGCCTCTTTGATAACTTCATCCAACTCAATGGATGAGTTTGCGTCCAATTCTCCGTGAATATGAATATCCAGTATGCCATCTTCAAAAAATAGGTTTAAATCCATTTCATCGGTGTTTTATACGAGGAAAGTTATAAAATGTTTGGTGCTCAGTGAAACTTAATCACAATCAGTGCAAGGTCGTCAGGATTTTCAGGATGTGCAATGGCATCTCGAAAATCTTCGAGTATCTGTTCTTTAACTGCCAAAGCGGTTGTTTTTCTGGCGCGGTTGAGCGATTTCATGAGGTCTCCATAGTCATAAGTTTTGCGGGTAATGCGGTCTTCTGTTTCAACCAATCCATCGGTATAGAGCACCAACATGTCATTGGCATTGAACGCATGTTCATATATGTGAATGTGCGTAGCAAATACCACATTGCGCAATATTCCTAAGCCAATGCCTTTGTCTTCTAAAAATGAAACTTTATTGAGTTCACTTTGGTGAAATAACAACGGACAATGACCAGCCCGCACATAGCTGAATTTACGTTCGTTTTTATCAATTATCAGATATGCGAGCGTAACAAAATGATTGCGGTCAAAACAGGCAGATATGGCATGATTGGCTTTTTCAATCAAATCTTCGGGCGATAAATCAAATTGCGTAAGTGCTTGAAAAATACCTTTGATTTCTGCCATATACAAAGCAGCCGGCATACCCTTCCCTGATACATCGCCAATGACGATGGCAAGGCGATTGTTTTTCAATTCGAAGTAATCATAAAAATCGCCTCCCAACTCGCGAGAGGGTTCTATGAATGCAGATATTTCCACAGAGGCATCATTAGGAAACGTATTGGGGATAAGGCTTTTGTGAATTTGTGCGGCAACTACCAATTCTTTTTTCACTGTCTCGACAGCTTCGCTTTCAGAAATGAGTATTTGATTTTTTAAAGCTATACGCGCCTGATTAACATATGATTTGAGCATTTCGATATGCTCTTCTTCAAACGCATCGGCTGCTTCATTTACCAAAAACAATGCAGTGCTGTTTTCATTTTCGGCTTCAATCGAAAAAATAAGCAAAGAACGATACCCCCCCATTGCTATTTGTTCATCTTCAGAATATTTATCGCCTGCCTGATAGTAATAACCTATCGAAGCAATAATGTTTTGATAGCGTTGCAAAATATTTTCGCTCACACGAGACGCCTTTTCAATATTGATGTTGCGGGTTTTGAGTGATTTTTTACCGCCTGTAGAGGATGTTAAAATCCACCCGCCTGTAGCTTTTGTATCTGCCACACATTGTCTGAGCAGTTCATTGTAAATTTCATCGCTGCTGTTCATGTTGCCCGAAAAACTGCTCATTTTAAGCAAGCCTTGAATTTCGTTGTCTTTTTGTTCAAGCACTTTGGCAATGGGTAAATAAAAAATATTTCCCAGTAACGACATTATGCTGAAACATACAGGAAAGCAAATGATACCGAGATAATACTCTGTCGGTAAACTCAGCACATTGAAAAAGCCTCTAGATTCTTCGGTGAAAAAATGAAATACCAAAAAGAGTTGTGTTATGCTTATCAGCAGCAGTCTTACAATTACTTTTTTTCTTTCAGGAGCCTCTACTCTTGTAACCCATTTTAAATGAAACGATAAAATGAGTGCAATAATGGCTATGGCGCTCATGTGTATCACACGAAGCCAATCAGCAACATAATCTTTATAAAAGTTAGAAAATATACCGATGCCTGTCAGCACCAACATGATGATGAATAGCAAATGTAAAATTCCGTTGGGTTTAAAACCCGGAATCAGTTTGAAACGAAAAATGCAGTACGCAAGAAAATATTGAAAAATAAATACTTCGGCAAAAAGATATAGTTGTGTGTAAAGCGGGTCGAATGGGGCTTCCTGATAATGCAGATATATAAGTTCAGGTAATACAAATATCCAGATGAATGTTGAAAACAGATAAATTTTTTTCAGATGGAAAGAAAGAGTTTTTGCGCTATCGTCTTCAATCCATGATTTACAGAAAAAGAAACTGCTTGCCAAAAACAAAATGATAGTGAATTGTAAAATGGCATTGTGAATTTCCGATAGGTGTTCAACAAAATTGAGCGAATGGTAATAAATCTGGAAACAAACGGAAAAGAAAGCCGCTATTGCCAAAATTACAAACACCAAAGTGCCGGGACGATATTTTTCAAACCTCATCAACAGAAGCGAAATTAGACGAATACAAACGGAGTTGAATTAAAAGCAGATATCATTTTTCCACAGCCCTAAGTGATTTGAAGTCCATAAGCGATAATTCTTGTAGGGGGGCAATTTAAAACTGCTATCTACCTATGACTTTGACAATATGTAGAACTGTAATCAATGAAGCATTTCCATGAATGAGTGAAGGCTTGGCTTTTTCAACTTTTTGGTAAAAGTTAATTGTCTTCTTTTAACTGTACATTAATTACTCTTTTGGCTGAATGCTAAGGGCTTAAGCTCGAGGATAAAATGTTAAAAGCAATTGACGAACTTTGCCCGCATAAATACACAACAGATTGAAAAGGAAGCATAAAAATATTGTCATAGAAAATCTTGAAATTACCGGAATAGAGCATCAAGGCAAAGGAGTGGCACGATATAACGGTAAAGTCGTTTTTGTTGATGGTGCCTTGCCTGGCGATGTTGTAAATGCACGATTCACCGCCAATAAAAAAGATTATGCCACAGCAGAAATTGTCGGATTTCAGCAATATGCCCCTCAACGACAAAATGGTTTTTGCAGCCATTTCGGAATTTGTGGCGGCTGCAAGTGGCAGAGTATTAACTATGAGCAGCAGCTTCGCTACAAAGAAAGCTTTGTGAAGGAAGCAGTTTGTAGAATTGCCCGAATGGATGAATCGATAGTCTTACCTATTATAGGCTGCGATAATCAACAGTATTACCGTAACAAACTCGAATTTACTTTTTCCGATGCCAAATGGCTCACCGAACAGGAAGTAAAAAGCGAAGAAGTGTTTACCAACCGAAATGCTTTAGGTTTTCATATTCCCGGCAGGTTCGATAAAGTGTTGGATATAGACCATTGCTATTTACAGCCGGAGCCTTCCAACACCATTAGAAATTTTGTGCGCGATTACGCTCTGCGCCATGCATTTCTATTTTTTAATATCAGGAACAAAGAAGGCTTACTGCGTAACCTGATGATACGCACCACTTTCACAGGCGAAGTAATGGTGGTGATGGTGTTTTTTAAAAATGACGAAATAGCTATTCGAGCATTAATGATGGCTTTGCAGGAACAGTTTCCTCAAATAACTTCGCTTAATTATGTGGTGAACAGTGGTGCCAACGATATGATACACGCTTTTGATGTTGTGTGCTTCTCAGGCAAACCTTTCATTATTGAAAAGTTGGGGCATTTGCAATTTAAAATAGGACCTAAATCGTTTTTTCAAACTAATACTGCGCAAACGCAACACTTATATGAAATTGTAAAAGAATTTGCTTCACTTACCGGAAATGAAATCGTGTATGATTTGTACACCGGCATTGGAAGCATTGCGCTTTATGTGGCTGACCGATGCCGAAAAGTAGCAGGCATTGAGCAAAATCCAGATGCCATTGAAGACGCTAAACAAAATGCAAAGCTGAACGGAATTAACAACTGCGAATTTTTTACAGGCGATGTGCGCGATATGTTCAATCATGATTTTTATGCCACGCATGGCGCTCCCGATTTGGTAATTACCGACCCGCCCCGTGCAGGAATGCATGGCGATGTAGTAAAAACATTTATCGAAATGCGTGTTCCGAAAATTGTTTATGTGAGTTGCAACCCCTCTACACAAGCAAGAGATTTGGCGTTGCTTGCGGTGTATTATTCCGTAAATAAAATTCAGCCGATAGATATGTTTCCGCAAACGCATCATATAGAAAGTGTGGCGTTGCTGAAGTTAAAAGTATAAATGTGGTTATGAAACCATCAAATTACAGCCTCTTAATTCCGACAGGTCTATTCTTCCGGTAATGTCAAAGCTATAATCTTTGTAAACAATTCCTGCGTCTTCAGTTTCAATAAAACTGCAAGAAAGCAGATTGGCTAAATCAATTATATTAAGTGCGCCTTGTTTACCTGTTGGACAGTAACTAAAAGGGTCTTGTATGTCGCGTGCCAGTACACGCATCCAGGGAGGCGTTCTGAATTTTTTATCAGACGTTAAATATGCCTGCGAAAGCAATTCGGTCATCCCGTATTCCGAAAATATATTCCGGCAATTCAACCTTGCTGAAAGAATTTGGTGCAAAGCATCTCTGGTAATTTCTTCTTTTCTTCCCTTCATGCCTCCGGTTTCTAATACTATTCCGTGCTGCATTTGATGTGGAAATTTTTCACAAAAATCGAGTAATGCAAAAGATACACCCAACAAAATATAAGGTTTTTGTTGCATTTCAAGAATAGAAATTTTATCTGAAAGTTCTTTATGGTTGTTTAAATAAAAGCCATTACCGTAATGCCCGGATAGACTCATAAGCCATTGAACCATATATACTAATGAAGAATTTTTTCGCTCTAAATAGGAGGGGAGCAGCGCTAGAAAACAATACTTCGATGGCTCACCAAAAAAAGTTTTGAAACCCGATAAAATACTGTGCTCATATAGCGATAAGTCGGAAATGTAGTGTTTAGATGGCATTTGTCCTGTAGTGCCTGAGCTTTCAAATAATACCTGATATTTGTCGCTCCCTAAAATTATATTCGATTTAAAAAAAGAAATAGGTAAAAAAGGAATTTTGATTAAGCTATTTACTTTGTCTGGAGTTTTTTTCAGTAACTCGCAATATTGCCTGTAGATAATTACTTGGTCATATTGGAAACGAAAAATTTCAAGAGCTAATGCTTCAAATGAATCTGATGTAACATTAAATATTTTTTCTTTTAGATTATTGACATTTTCATTAGAAAGCATACAGAACCTAATTCAACGTTTATTTGTAATATTGCATGTGATGAATTCAAAATTACATTTTTTATTTGCGGCTATACTCTTCCTTGTATGTTCTTGTGTTAATCCCCCAAGCTATCCGCCTAAACCAAAAATTGAATTTTTAAGCGTAACTCCAACAACTATCAATCAATTAGATTCTGTAGATGTGACTGTTTATTTTGAAGATGGTGATGGTGATATAGGATTTGAAAAGTTTAATCCGGAGCAGTGCGATTTATGTGACACATCATGTTTCAACCATCCTACTTTTAGTGTTTTTCTCACAGATTTAAGAACCGGATGTCTCGAGCCATACAATGTTCCCTTTATTCCTGCAAAGGGAAGTTCCAATGCTATTTCGGGAGAAATAATCATTCGTGTTTCATCTATTTGTTGTGTGCCACCCAGTGGATTTCCATGCGCGGTGGAACCAAATTATCCAAACGACACTGTTTATTACAAGCTCCAGATTCGCGACCGTGCAGGAAATTTAAGTAATGTAGTAGAAGTCGGACCTATTTTTATAGGTTGTATTTAAAGAGATATAATTTTCTCAAAAAAAAGAAATTCTCATTTCGTTAACTCCTCCCAATATTCAGCCGCCCTTCTCGTGTGCGGAATAACAATGGAGCCTCCAACTAGATTCGCTATAGCAAACACTTCGTAGATTTCACTTGTAGTTGCATTCAACTCATGGCACTTACCCAAATGATATTTAATGCAATCATCACAACGCAAAACCATTGACGAAACTAACCCGAGAAACTCTTTTGTTTTTACCGGCAAAGCTCCTTCGCTGTATGCCTGATTGTCTAAACTCCAGAATCGTTTCAGTGTAAGGTTGTCTTTGGATAAAATTACTTCGTTCATCTTTGAACGGTAATTTTCGAATTCATTTATCAAATTACTCATGGCGCAGTTGGTGGTTAAATATTTCTGATAAGAAGCTATAATAAGACAATGATATGAATTTTTTGAAGCTCAATTAAATGTCGGTCCACAGTTTTTTTATTCACATTAAACACGCTCAATTTTTCATTTCTACGAAATTGTGATAGTCTTGCAATGGATTTGAGCGGAAAATGCTGCTCAAACTTTTAACTTTTATTTTCGTTTAACTGATAAACTATTTCAGGTAATGGCAAAAAATTTACTCATAGTAGAGTCGCCCGCAAAAGCAAAAACTATTGAAAAGTTTTTGGGGAAAGATTTTAAAGTAACCTCTAGTCAGGGGCATATCCGCGATTTGCAGGAAAAGAAACTTTCGATTGAAGTGGATAATAATTACAACCCTGTTTACGAAATTTCTCCCGATAAAAAGAAGATTGTTGAGGAGTTGAAAAAATTGGCTAAGAGCGCTGAAGAAGTGTGGCTCGCAACGGACGAAGACCGTGAAGGAGAAGCCATCAGTTGGCATTTGTGCGAGGCGTTGGGCTTAGATCCGAAAGTAACCAAGCGTATTGTATTTCATGAAATCACCAAGCCTGCCATTCAAAAAGCCGTTGAAAATCCGCGCAGCATCAACTTGAATTTGGTGAATGCGCAACAAGCAAGAAGAGTGTTGGACAGATTGGTGGGATTTGAATTGTCGCCTATATTATGGAAGAAAGTGAGTCGTCAGGGTGGTTTGTCTGCCGGGCGTGTGCAATCGGTAGCCGTGCGTTTGGTGGTGGAGCGCGAAAGAGAAATTCAGGAATTTAATGTTACTTCTTCTTATAAAGTCAATGCGTTTTTTAATGTAAAAGACAATAAAGGATTAAGCGCCAAACTAAAAGCAGAGCTTCCCAAGAAACTGAATATTTATGAAGATGCTCAGAAGTTTCTCAACGAATGTGTGGGCGCGGTTTATACCGTAAAAGACATTCAAACCAAACCCGCCAAGAAAACTCCCGCTGCGCCTTTCACTACTTCTACATTACAACAGGAAGCCAGTCGCAAATTATATTTCCCGGTGGCGAAAACCATGTTGTTGGCGCAAAAACTTTACGAAGCCGGTTACATTACTTATATGAGAACCGACTCCACCAATCTTTCTGAAACTGCCATTGCAGCCGCTGCCGATGAAATCAAAAAATCGTTTGGCGAAAAATATGTGCAAACCCGCAGATACAAAACCAAATCTGCAGCTGCACAGGAAGCGCACGAAGCCATTCGCCCTACTTATTTTGAAAACCATACCATTGAAGGAGATGCCGATGCAGAGCGTTTGTATGAACTGATTTGGAAGCGTGCCGTGGCTTCGCAAATGAGCGATGCAGAGTTGGAAAAAACCATCGTGCGGATTGATATTTCGAATAATAAAGAAGAACTTACCGCTTCGGGCGAAGTGCTGTTGTTCGATGGATTTCTGAAACTCTATATCGAATCGCTCGATGATGAAAATACCGATGAAGAATCATCGGGCATATTGCCTCCCATCAAAGCGGGCGATGTGTTGGATTTGGATAATATGGTTGCCCGCGAGCGCTTCAGCAAAGCGGCTGCACGATATAATGAAGCTACGTTGGTAAGAAAATTGGAAGAGTTGGGCATTGGTCGTCCTTCTACTTATGCGCCTACCATCAGCACCGTGCAAAAACGCAATTATGTAACGAAAAAAGATAAAGAGGGTGTGGAAAGAAAATATCGGGTATTGACTTTGAAAGCAGGAAATATTTCTTCGGCTACCGAAACAGAAATTACAGGTGCAGAAAAAAATAAATTGTTTCCTACCGACATCGGCAGCTTGGTGAATGATTTTCTAACGGAACATTTTAAAAATGTGTTGGACTATAGTTTCACCGCCAATGTAGAACAGCAGTTTGACGATATTGCCGAAGGCAAAGTGGAGTGGAACAAGATGATTGATTTGTTTTACAAACCTTTTCATAAAGATGTAGAGCAAACCACCGAAACGGCAGAGCGTGTTACTGGCGAAAGATTATTGGGCGAAGACCCCGCGAGTGGTCGTCCGGTGATTGTGCGCTTGGGCAAATACGGACCTATGGCTCAAATAGGCAAACAGGACGATGAAGAAAAACAACGTTACGCCAAACTGAAACCTTCGCAAAGCATGGATACTATTACTTTGAAAGAAGCCTTATCCTTGTTCAAATTGCCCCGCAACCTCGGCATGTTTGAAGAACAAGAAGTCATTGTTAATGACGGACGTTTCGGTCCTTATGCCAAACACGGAAATTTATTTGCTTCGCTTGGAAAAAATATAGACCCGATGGAAATTACCTTGGAGCAGGCAATTGAACTTATTGTAGCGAAAAGAGAAAAAGATAAAAACAAATTCATAGCCGAATTTGAAGACGGAAAAATTCAGGTGCTCAACGGCATGTATGGACCTTATATTAAAAGCGGAAAAAACAATTACAAAATTCCTAAGGACACAGAAGCAAGTTCCTTAACTTTAGATGAAATAAAAGAAATTATTGCCACTGCGCCCGAAAAGAAAAAAGGTGGTTTCAGAGGAAAGAAGAAGGCGTAGGGGAGAGGGACAAGAAGGTTGAAAAGTTATAAGGTTATAAAGTTATAAGGTAAAAAAGTTTTAGGGCAGGAAGTTTTCGAAACATCATACAGTTTCCAGCTTTATAACTTTTCAACTTTATAACATTTTTACAACAACACTCAATGGAAAACAACGAAATCAAATCACTCATCAATCTGCTCGATGACCCCGACCGCGAGATATTCGACCACGTGGCGGGTAAGTTATTGTCGTTGGGCACCGGAGTGATACCTTCGTTGGAAGTAGCATGGGAAGAAAATCCCGACCCGATGATGCAGGAGCGCATTGAAACGCTCATTCACGATATACAATTCGATTCCATTCAAAAAGACTTTGTGCAGTGGATCGAAAAATCCGAACCCGATTTGTTTGAAGGTGCGGTGTTGGTGGCGCGTTATCAGTTTCATGAGTTAGATAGCGTAACGCTTAAAAATTATCTCGACATCATCAGGCGTTCCATTTGGCTCGAAATGAATCATAACCTCACACCTTACGAGCAAATCAATGTGTTCAACCATATTTTCTATGGGCTGAAAGGGTTCACCGGAAAAACCGGAACCGACAGCAATGCCTATTTCATCAATAAAGTGTTAGAAGCCAAATCGGGAAATGCCGTTTCGTTGGGCATCATTTATCAAATCATTGCCCGCGAATTAGACATTCCGGTTTACGGAGTGAATTTGCCGCGCCATTATGTGTTGGCATACACCAAGCATTTTCTTTCGGAAGAAGAACTGGCTCAAGACCATCAGAAAGAAGTGTTGTTCTACATCAATCCCATGAGCCGCGGAGCCATTTTTACCCGCAACGAAGTGAAATCATATTTAGAGAAAATCAATGAGGAAGAAAGCCCTCAATGCTTTATGCCCTGTACTTCCAAAGACACCATTAAACTCGCCCTTCAACATCTCGAATTTATTTACAAAGAAGAAAACGCAACCCTGAAGGCGGGAGAGATGCGTAAGTTGCTAAGCTTGTTTTAGAAACATCTTCAGATTTTTGGCACGAAAATTACTACACTTTGCGTTTAGCAAAACAATTGCGCTATTAAATGTATGGTTTGTTAGACTATCACAAGCAGATGTGTAAAAGCTAGCGAAATCACGCATATACTAAACCTTACTTTTGATGTGTTTTAAATATCTAAAAATACTTTCCCATGATGAAATTGATTTTGTTACAAGCTAATGGCGCAGTGGTTGTTTCTACAGAAAAAACATTATCTGTAATTGAATTGCTGATTAAAGGCGGTTGGTTGATGATACCTATGGCAATCCTCTCGTTTATCACCATTTACATTTTTGTGGAGCGCTATCTGACCATCATTAAAGCTTCTCGTTTAGACAGCAAGTTCATGCCCGGCATTCGCGATTATGTAATGAGCGGAAATATTGATGCTGCCAAAGCTTTATGCCGCCAAACAGATACGCCTGTAGCCCGCATGATTGAAAAAGGAATTTCGAGAATAGGAAAACCTTTAAAAAACATTGAAGTAGCCATTGAAAATGTCGGGCGTTTAGAAGTGTATAAATTAGGAAGGGGCTTACCGTTGTTGGCAACCATATCTGGCTTGGCTCCAATGTTAGGTTTTTTTGGAACAGTAACCGGAATGATTCTCGCCTTTTTTGAAATGGCAAATGCCGGAAATAATGTGGATGTAACATTGCTTGCGGGCGGAATTTATCAGGCAATGATAACCACCGCAGTGGGTTTAGCCATTGGTATTCCGGCTTATTTCGCATACAACTTTTTAGTATCGAGAGTGGACAAAGTAGTGAACGAAATGGAAGCGCTTTCAATGGAATTTATTGATTTGTTGCAGGAACCCGCATAACAAAATTACCGGCTGTTTTAACTGACGGAAAAAAGAAAAAACACGGATATGAATTTACGTTCGAGAAGTAAAGTTTTAGCGGAATTTAATATGTCGAGCATGACCGACATTATTTTTCTGTTGCTTATATTTTTTATGCTTACATCAACATTGGTGAGCCCGAACGCTTTAAAATTGTTATTGCCTAGTTCGAGCAGTCAAACCAGAGCCAAGTCGAATATTTCTGTTTCTATTGATAAAGACATGAAATACTATTTCGGCTCAGATGCCGTTTCGCTCGAAGAATTACGCAGCCGTATTCAGTCAACTGCCGGTAGTGAAGAAGACCCCACCATTGTTTTAAATGTAGAGAAAAGTGTTCCTATTGAAAATGTGGTGCAAGTAATGAATATCGGGAACGAATTGAGAGTGAAAATGATTTTAGCAACCAACCCCAAAAAGTGAATTTAGAGTTACGACTTATGATTTTAGAGTTAAATTGAAAACAACTAATTAACGGCTAATAGCTAACAGCTAAAGGCTTAAAATAAAATGAACTACTCCACAGAAATAGAACAAGAAAAGAAAAACAAACGCAAAGGCATGGTTGTAAGTATTGTACTTCATGCGTTGTTGTTGCTTCTACTTTGGTGGATAGGTTTACCTTATCTCGACCCACCGCCAGCCGATGAAGGCATCTTAGTAAATTTCGGGACAACAGAAACAGGGTTTGGACAAAAGCCATCGGAAGTATTGGAAGAACCTAAAGAAATAAGCCCTGCCGATGTAACACCTACACCGCCCATTGCAACTCCTGAAGTTCAGGAAGAAGTAGTTACTCAGGATTTGGAAGAAACGGTTCCTGTGATTAAGAAAGAAGAAATTAAAAAAGAAGTCAAGAAGGAAACTCCTGTTAAAGAAACACCTAAGGAGCCGGTAAAAGAACCCGTAAAAGAGGAGCCTAAGAAAGAAGAACCTAAAGTGGACCAACGTGCCTTATTCACCGGAAAAAAATCTGACCAAAACAATCCTTCCGATCAGGGCGCAACACAAGGCAAAGGCGACCAGGGCGCTCGTGATGGCGACCCATCTTCTTCTAATTATGGCGATAAAAGTTATGGCACAGGCGATGCGGGCATAGGCTATGATTTGGGTGGAAGAAAACATATTTCCTTGCCTCGTCCCGATGATAAATCACAACAAACAGGAACAGTGGTTATCAGAATAAAAGTTGATAAATCAGGAAGTGTAATAGACGCCTCTTATTCTCAAAAAGGTTCTACCACTACCAGTAGCGCACTTATTGATTCAGCTATTAGGGCTGCTAAAAAAGCAAAATTCACTGCCGACCCATCGGCTCCCGAAGTTCAATTCGGCACCATTACCTATAACTTTAAGGTGCAATAGTTTATAAGCCTATCTCAGGTAAATTAAAATTGTTGTCCAAAGAAAACCTGCAACAAGTAGTTCAATGAATGGTATGCTGTTGAGCACATCTTCTTTCTTTGCTCTTACCGGCATTACATCTGTTTCATTTCTGAGCAACATTCCAAGAAACATTACAATGTAATTGAGTAAAAGTATAGCGTGCAGCGGGAAAGAATATTCTGTTGATAAAAGCAGTACAAGAAATGAGCCGAGAAGAATCGGAATGAAAAAGACCTGAATAATAAATCTTTTTTTTCCCTTTTTATTTGAATTTATTTTACTTGTGAATGAAAATCTTAAAAACTCATTGCAGATAAAGTAACCAAACATGAAAGTTATGATTAAAGCAAAAATTGAAACAGGAGCGAGTAATGCTGTTTTCAATCGCCACCAGAGGAAAACAGGAGCATAAAAATCATATAGAGCTGTTTTTATATATCCGGTGCCTAATCCAGCCGAAAATAAAAGGCTTAAGAACGTATTTGTAAAGACTATGCTTAGCCATAACAATATAAGCCTGAATTTACTTATTATGCCTTTCATCGCATTGACCCACGATAGAAAGAAAATTCCAATAATCAGGCATAGTGTGGGGGCGGCTGAAAAGGTTAAAGTGATTATTTTTTTATTCCAAGCCGAGGGGTCATCGTTGGGCAAATTATAGATTCTGTTGTATCTAATATCGGGGTGGTAGTCGAAAAGCAAAAGCATTATACCCGTAACATATTTTAGTATCAATATGCATAGCATAAAGCAAATACTAAAAATTAAACCGGAAGTTAGAATTCTTTTTAACTTGCCAACTGCGGAATCTTCAATTTTAATTGAATTATCGTAAAAATCTGACATCCGTGTTTAGTTTCGGGTAAAAAAGTAATAAAATACTATTAGAGTGCCGAAAACTACCACATTAAAAATAAAGTCGTGAAATAGAAAAACATATTCTGGATAATATGCAGATATGAGGCATAGACCTACAATTCTAATAATGTTCAGGGTTTGTGTAATTAAAATTCCTATAATTATTCCGATAATTTTTTTCCAGAAACCAATAGTGCTGATTAAGACTAGCATAGCATAATAATACATTAACTGAACTCCGATACAATAGTTTCCAACGCCAACACCAGGGTAGCCGTCAATCCATAATTTGCGTCCTTTGGTAAAAGCATTTTCTCCCATCAAATGTAATATAGCCTGACTTTGGCCTAAAAGAAACTGTACCATTTTATAATTCGCGTCTTCCCATTTGGAGCTTAATGCCGGAAAAAAACGCTGGTCAATTTTAATATGCTCTTCGCCTAAAATAAACAATATAGCTTTCCATGAAATCCAAATTAAAAACAGTTTCAGGAAGAAATTAAGGAGTTCTTTTTCTTTACTCCCAATACTTATTACGCTCATTATTTAGATAGCTTTTTATGAAAAAAAACAGTTGTATAAACAACAAATTTACTTTCAAAGATAACAATCAACTATGCTTCAATGCGTCAGGTAGCTATTAAAAAAATTTACAGGAAATAATCTTTCAACTGAAAAGAGGAAAACAAAAAACACTTTCATAAAATGCTAAACTAAACATTCAGCATTACCGGCATAACGAGCATGAGGATGTCTTCGGCATCATCTTTTTCTGTGGGAAAAAGAACTCCTGCGCGATTGGGGGTAGAGAGTTCCATTAGAACTTCGTCAGTTTCTAATATACCCAACATTTCAATCAGAAATTTTGCATTGAAACCAATTTCCATGTCTTCGCCTTCGTAGGTGCAGGCAAGTTTTTCGTTGG